>NZ_JBTMMT010000018.1:0-105131 GCF_055517075.1 Micromonospora sp. DSM 43699 | reverse complement strand
GTCACCTGCGCCTGGTCCACCTGGCCCGTCTGGTCGGTCCGGCCGTCGGCCCCGGCGGGGACGCTCCCGGTGGGGCCGACGACGGCCGACGCCGGACCCGCGCCGGTGGGCACGGCACCCCCGCCGGGGGGGGGGGCCGCGGGGGGGGGGGGGGGCCCCGGGGTTTTGGCACGACCGCGCGGTGGCGCGTCGCTCGGCCCGCGGGGCGCGCGCCGCGACGAGCACCGACCCCGCCGCCCCGACGATCACCGCGTACGGCGCGACGAGGTGGGCCGAGACCTGGGCCGGGGAGATCGTGGCCAGTCGGGGCACGGCGAGGAAGTAGGCGACCGCGACGAGCAGCGGTCCGGCCGCGCCGGAGACCACCGCGCCGAGTCGCAGCTCCGCCGTCCGGGCGGCCCGCCGGGCGGCCAGCGCGCCGATCAGCAGCGCCGAGCCGAGGGCGAGCAGCGCGCCCGGCCAGTAGAGGTGGTCCCGCAACCAGAACCGGGGGCTGTCCTGGGCGATCTGCCAGATGCCGAGTTGGGCGCTGGTCAGCCCCCGACCGGCGAGCACCCCGTCGACGACGGAGACCACGGCCAGCAGCCAGAGCCAGCCGACGGTGACGATCACGTTCGTCGCGGCGGCCCGGGATTGCAGCGTCCAGACCGCCACCACCAGCCCGACCAGCACGCCGACCCCGGCGTAACCGGCCGCGACGGTCTGCGGTGAGAAGGTGTCCGGTACGGAGGCGGCCCGGGACGGCACCGCGACCAGCAGCACCGTGATCAACGCACCGACCGCGCCCGCCACCGCGAGGGTCACCCGGTGCAGGGTGCCGTCGGCGACGTCCTCGCCCCCGCGTTCGTGCAGCCGTTGGGCGCAGACCGCCCCGGCGACGGTGGACACGGCGGCGATCCAGGTCGCCCAGGCGAGACTGGCGAACCAGGACGGCTCGGTGGCCCCGGCGTCGACCGGAGCCCAGTTGATGATGCCCAGGCCGTAGCCGAAGCCCAGTTGTGCGGCGCCCACCCCGGCGGCCACGCCGACCGCGGTGAGCACCGATCCTCCCCAGCCCCGTCCCGCCATGCCGGGGACTGTAGCGTCCCCTGGTCGGGGCGGCGAGTCGGACGACCACCGGAGCACGCCCGGTGACCGGTGGGCAGCGGCCGGTACCGTCTCGGGGACGAGGCGGGAGCACGATGGACGACGACTACACCGAACAGGACCGCGCGGAGCGCGACCGGCCGGGCCGGGGCCGACTTGTGCTCGGCGGCACCCTGGCGACGGTCCTGCTGGCCGCCGTCGGTGGCACCGTCGGGTGGGTGCTGGCCGACCCCGGTGCCCCGCAGACCGGTACCACCCCGGCGGCGGCGCCCACCGGATCGGCCAGCCCGCGCGACGTGCCGACCACCGCCCGGCCGGCGCCCGCGCGGACCACCACGCCACCCCCGCCCGCCACCACGGGCGGCGGCCTGACCGTGCCCCGGCTGGTCGGCCTCGACTTCGAGAAGGCGCGGGACGAGCTGCACGACCGGAAGCTCGGCTGGCGGCTGGTATTCGGCACCGGCTCCGGCCGGTCGGTGACCCGTACCGTGCCCGCCCAGGACACCTCGGTCCGGCCGGGCACCACCGTGCGGGTCGAGGTCAGCGGCCCGGCCCCCGAGGTCGACGTGCCGGACCTGGTCGGCGAGGACTGCGACGACGCGGCCGAGGAACTGGGTGACCTGGGGCTGTTCCCCCGCTACCCCACCGGCAACCGTGGTGAGGTCACCACCCAGGTGCCTGCCGCCGACACGACCGCGCACTGGAACGACCAGGTCTCCATCTCCTGCGGTGGCCCGGCGACGTCGGCTCCCGCGGTGACGCCGACGGGGTGACGGGCGGGTCGTCGCTCCGGTACCGGTGGACGAGGACCCCGACAGTTACCTTTGGGGGGCCGAGGCCACGACCACCTGGCCTGCGCAGGGCCCGACGTGGTGGGTCGAGGCCCCGACGCCGGTCGGCTGGCGAGAGGACGTGCGATGAGCGACGACCGCCAGGAGCCACCCGCCGACGACGCGACCCGCCCGTTGCCGCCGGACCGGCCCGGTAGCGGGGGGCGACCCGCCGCTGGCCCACCGCCACCCTCCGACGTCACCGCCCGGCAGGAGTCGGTGGACGCGACCCGACCGTTGCCCCCGACCGCCGGGACGACCCCGGCCGAACCGGTCGGTTCGCCGGTGTGGTCCGGCCGGGCCGGGGTGCCACCGCCACGCTCGGACGACGCCGGGGAGCAGGCCGAGTGGTACGGCGACGAGCAGCGCGGCCGCCGCTGGTGGACGCCCATCCTGCTGGGCGTGCTCGCGCTGCTGCTGCTCGGGCTGGTCGGGGTGGGAATCTGGCTGGCCCTGCGGGCGGCGGATTCCCCGTCGGACGGGACACCGACCCCGCCGCCGACCGCCGTGCCGACGACGGGTGCCGCCCCGACGACCGCCGCCCCGACCACCGCCGCCCCGACCACCGTGCCCCCGACGACTCCGCCGACCGCCGCCCCGACGACCGGCCCCGCCGGCATCCCGGTACCGCCACTGGTCGGGCTCTCCCAGGAGACCGCCGAGACCCTGCTCGGTCGGCTCGGGTTGTCCTCCCGGGTGCAGACGCGGGAGTCGGACCGGCCGCCCGGCACCGTGCTGGCCACCGATCCGGACCGGGGTGAACTGGTCTCGCCGGGTGACGAGGTGACCCTGGTGGTGGCCGCCGAGGCGTCGGCGTCGCCGACCGGGGCCGGCACCTCCACGCCAGCGGTCAGCCCCACCGGCTGACGGATGCCGACGGCCAGCGGTGACGGATTCCGTCACCGCCTCGTCGGGGTCCGACCCTGACCTGCTCCGTCGTCGCCACGCGCCGGCCGGTCCCCGGACGGCGCACCGAGGCTCACCACATCCGGCGTCTGGTGCCGACCAGGCCCAGACCGGCCAGGGAGATGGCCAGGCCGAGCAGACCGGAGTAGAAGAGGGACCGGGCGACGGCCCGCGGGTCGCCTGCCGGGTGCCGGGGGCCGGCGAACGCGGACGCACCACCACCGACGCCCGCCTGCCCGGTGTTCGGGTCGCCGGCGGTGCCATGACTGTCGGTCGTCGCCTCCCGGCCCGACCGCCCGGTGTCCGGGTAGCCGGCTGCGCCGTGGTCGTCGGTCGTCGCGTCCCGGTCCGGGCCGGGGAGTGCCCGGTCCAGCTGCGTACCGTCGGGGTCGTCGGTCGGGGCGTCACCCCGTTCGACCACGGTGATCTCGGGAGCCGGCACCGGCTCGGCGAGCCGGGTGGCCGACTCGGCCGGGTAGCGCGCCACCACCACCAGGGTGACGACCGCGCCGATCAGGGCCAGCAACCCGAAGGCGTAGCTGACCCGGGACCTGTGGTGCCGCCGCGCGGCGGGCAGATTGACCATGGCCATCCCAGGTTCAGGGGCCGGTACGCGCGGGGTGGAGACTTTCGCCGGGGTGGGCGTACCGATTCTATGGCGGCGGCACGCCCCTCGGCCGGGTTATCGGGGAGTCAGCCCACCGCGATCCGAGCGCGGTTGACCGGCCGTCGCGATCGTGCCGTGTGCTGACGTGGCACGGCCGCGGCCCGGAGCTGGATCAGCCCGTCCTGCTGGACGAAGATCGACCTGCGGCTGACCGCGTCTCCCGACGCGTTCATCTGGTAGCCGTCGAGCCAGAGCCAGCCGTCGTACGTCGGCCAGTCGAGCACCCGGATCACCCGGAAGGTGATCGGTCGGAGGAACTGCACACTCGCGGCACGGGTGACGTGCAGAACATCACCGGAGCGGGGAAGCACATGGGCTCCTGGGAGGGAATGGCCGGCGTGGCGGGCCGACCGGTACGGAAACTGAGGACGAGGTCCGGGGCCGGCGACGGGGTCGTGCCTCGCGGGGCCGGTGCTCGGTGTGGCGATGATCGGGCCGTATCCGCTGGTGGTGGACCGTCACCCGACCATCACCCGCTGCTCACGGGTGCTATCGCTCCCACCGCCGCAGCCACCGGGCGTGCAGCGGCGGGGTCATCGACCCGAGGCAGGTTTCGATGACGCAACTGGGCCGGGGCACCTGCCCACCCGGCCGATGCCGGGGCGACGATCACACCGGGAGATCGACCGGAAACGGTGAGTGACTCGAACCATGCGGACAGCCTGCATCAGCGTCGTGCGGGATGCAAGTTGCACGTCGAATTTGCCGATACGGGAACCCCGACACATGAATCGGGCGCTTGATCACGCTGTCCCCCGGGCTGCACACTGGACGCCGGTTCCGCCCGACGCGGCCGGTCGACGACCGGGCTCCACCCCTGCCGCGAACGATCGCCCGCCGCTCGTCGGTCGCGCCCCCCGGCGGGTGTGGACGCAGGCGCGATCGACCGGAGGTAACGGGTGAGCGCGAGGCGCCAGCTTTCCCCGTCAGCGACACCCGGGGTGACCCGATGAGCGAGCGGCGGAGCCCCACCATCCGACGTCGCCGACTCGGGGCCGAGCTGCGCCGGTTGCGCGACGGTGCCGGCATCACCATCGAGACGGTCGCCGAGCAGTTGGAGTGCTCCGCCTCCAAGGTCTCCCGGATCGAGACCGGTCACACCTCGGCGACCCCGCGTGACGTCCGGGACATGCTCCGCATCTACGGGGTGGTGGGCACGGAGAGCGAAGAGTTGGTGCAGATCGCCCGCGAGGCGCGGCAGAAGGGGTGGTGGCACCCCCACCGCTCGGTGCTCGTGGGGGCGTACGTCGGTCTGGAGGCGGCGGCCGGCTCCATCCGCACGTACGAGCAGCAGGTCGTCCCCGGTCTGCTGGTGACCGAGGAGTACGCCACCGCGATGATCCAGGCGGCCCGTCCGGACCTGACCGCCGACCAGGTGCAACGGCGGGTGCGTGTCCGACTGGGCCGTCAGTCGTTGTTGACCCAGGACGATCCGGTCGATCTGTGGGTGGTGCTCGACGAGGCGGTGTTGAGAAGGCCGGTGGGCGGCGACGCGGTGATGCGTGGTCAGCTCCGGCGGCTGGTGAAGGTGGCCGAACTGCCGAACGTGACGTTGCAGGTCCTGCCCTTCGAGGTGGGAGCGCACGCCGGCATGGACGGGCCCTTCACGATTCTCGGTTTCCCCGACTCGGTGGATCCGGATGTCGTGTACGCGGAGAACGCCACGGGTGGGCTCTTCCTCGAGAAGAGCGACGAACTACAGAAGTACAAAGCCATCTTCGATCAAATTCAAGCAACGGCCAGGCGACCGGAGGAGTCCATCGCACACATCGCAGAACTGGCAGAGGAGCCGTTGTGGAAATGGCGACCAAGAGGTTCCCCGAGGACCTGACGCAGGCAACCTGGTTCAAGAGCTCGAAAAGCGGGCCGAACTGTGACAACTGCGTCGAGGTGGCTTACGTGATCGGGGCGGTCGGGGTACGGGACTCGAAGGACAAGACAGGTCCCGCCCTCGTTTTCGCCCCCGGGGAATGGAACGCCTTCGTCGCCGATGCTCGAAACGGCACGTTCGGCCAACACTGACCAACGCAGCGTGGCGTTGACCGCGGGCCGGTCGGGGACACTCCCCGGCCGGCCCGTCGCCACTTCCGTCCCGCCTCGTTGAACCCCTCGGTACGGCGCTGGTCGACGACCCGCCGCGCGCAGCGGCAACCGAGCGAGGCAGGCGATACGCAGATGACGACGATCGGTTCAGACAACCTCACCAACGGTCCGGGCAAGACCGAACGCTTCGGCGGCAAGTACCGCGGCGCGCGACGCGACACCGTGCTCACCGAGGTCGGTGCCACCGACACCGAACTGGGCCGCGACGGTGTCCCCGCACCCGAGCAGGCCGGGTCGCCGCTGTCGCTGCCCTCGCTCGACCCGAACCCGCTCACCGAGCCGTCGTTCCCGCCTGCCGGCTGGCCGGCAGAGCCGCCCGAGTCGCTTGTCGACCATCCGCTGCTGCGTGGCCTGCTGCTGGAGTTGCCGCCGAAGGGGAGCGTCCCGCCGCCCGGGTGGCTGGACAGGTGGTTCGAGGCGACCCGGGCGATCCTGGAACTGCTATACGTGCAGGGAGCCGGCCGCGGCCGGTGAGGCGGGCAGCCCGGCCAGGGCAGGGGCGGCGGTCGGCAGCGTCCGCTCGGCGAGCCGGTTGTGCCGCAGGCCGTGGCGTACCCCGATGGCGAGGACGGCCAGCCCACCGGCGGTGAGCGCGACCCCGGCGACCCCGTTGTCGACGCCCAGGTCCAGCCCGGCGGCCCGGAGCAGGCCCGGCACGGTGGCCAGCGCGGTCACCTGCAGCGGCAGGCCGACCAGCGGATGCCCGGCGGCGGCCCGTAGACCGTACGGCGCGGGGGTCTCCGGTGCGGCGGCGAACGCGCCCGCGCCGGCCCGCAACCGGCGGACCCGGCGCACCGTGCTGGTGGCCACCACGAGCGCCGGGACGGCCACCAGCGGAAGTTGGCCGGCGGCCCGGTCGACCGGGGTGTCCCCGGCGCTGGTCAGGCCGGCAGCCAGCACCGTCATGGTCAGGCCGAGGCCGGCGAGGGAGAGAACGAGCAACCATCCGGTACGCCGGCGCAGGGCCCGGGCCCGGTCGAGCCGGGGGAGCCCGTCCGCCACGACACCGGCAGCGAGCCAGACGGCGGCGATCGACAGCAGCACGATGAGATGCCCATCCATGGACACAGCCTTGCCCAGAACGGCGTTCGGCGAATCCGGGACGGCCCCTGATCCACCCCGAAGCGTCCCGTAGGGGGGCGGTCGGTCCATCGCCCGGCACGCCAGCCGGCCGGTCGTCACCGGCCCGCTGTCACACCGACCCGCTGTCACCGGCCGGTCGTCCGCAGGACGTCTCAGACCGCGAAGGTGGCCGGTCGTTCGGTGGCCGGTGCCGGGGGCCGGGCCTTCCACAGGCCGGTCTTCTGGCCGGCGAGGCGGGCCAGGTAGGCCGGGTTGAGGATGACGTACCGCCGCCAGAGCCGCTTCGGCTCCAGGCCGAGTCGCCAGAACCACTCCAACCCGGCCCGTTGCATCCACGGCGGCGGCTGCCGGAGCAGGCCGGCGTGGTAGTCGAAGGCCGCGCCGACGGCCATCAGCGGCATGTCCAGCAGGGGCCGCATGGCGTACGTGAAGACCTCCTGGCGGGGGCAGCCCAGCCCGACCAGGACGAGCCGGGCACCGCTGGCCCGGATCCGGTCGGCGATCTCGACGTCCTCGCCGGGCTGGACCGCACGGAACTTCGACGGCTCCACCCCGGCGATCTTCAGGGCGGGGAACATCCGCTCCAGCGCCGGGATCAGCTTCGCCAGGGTCTCCTCGGTCGAGCCGTACAGGTAGACCGGTAGGCCCTCCTCGGCGAACCGGCGCAGCACGTGCAGGGTCAGCGTCGGGCCGTACACCCGGTCCGACAGGCCGGCGTGGTGCAGCAGGTTGAGCGCCCAGCGCACCGGTTGCCCGTCCGGGGTGACCACGTCGAAGGAGTTGAGCCGGGCGTTGTGCGCCGGGTCGAGCACGCCGGTCATCACCCCGTGCACGGCCAGCGCGGTCAGCGCCAGCGGTCGGCGGTCCCGGGCTGCCGCGACGACCTGCTCGGTCGCCGAGGCGTAGTCGGTGGCGTCGACAAGGACGCCGAGGACGTTCCGCTTGCCCTGTGCGGTCATGCTCCCGGCACCCACTTGTCGACGTTGGCCTGGTGGATCTCCCGCATGATCATCGGTACGTCGTAGACCTGTTTCCAGTCCGGGTAGTCGGCCTGGAACGCCTCGTTCGAGCCGATCCACCACTTGTGGTCGCCGATCCGGTTCGCCTCGACGTACTCGGTGATCATCTGCTGGCCGGTGATCTGCTCGGCCAGCGCGAACGCCTCCCGGTTGGAGGTGTTGGAGTGCCGGCCGCCACCCAGGTTGTAGACCGCCGCCGAGCGCGGGGCGCGGAAGAACGCCTCGAACGCCGACACCACGTCCGAGCTGTGGATGGCGTCCCGGACCTGCTTGCCCTGGTAGCCGAAGATCTTGTAGGTGCGGCGCTCCATGTTGGCCCGCATCACGTACCCGAGGAAGCCGTGCAGCTCGGTCGCCGAGTGCGCCGGGCCGGTCAGCGTGCCGCCCCGGAAGCAGGCCGTCCGCATGTCGAAGTAGCGGCCGTACTCCTGCACCATCACGTCGGCGGCGACCTTGGAGGCGCCGAAGACCGAGTGCAGGCAGGCGTCGATCGACATGTCCTCGCGGATGCCCTGCTCGTACGGGTGCCCCGGCGCGATCTCCCACCGGGTCTCCTGCTCCACCAGCGGCAGGCTGTTGGGGCGGTCGCCGTAGACCTTGTTGGTCGAGCAGTGGATCAGCGGCGCCTCGATGCAGTGCTCCCGCACGTTCTGCAGGATGTTGAGGGTGCCGACCGCGTTGACGTCGAAGTCGGTGAACGGGTCCCGCACCGCCCAGTCGTGCGACGGCTGGGCGGCGGTGTGGATCACCACCGCGATGTCCCGGCCGTACCGGGCGAAGAGCTTCCCGAGGGTGTCCCGGTCCCGGATGTCGATGCTGTGGTGCGCGTACGCCGACCCCAGCTCGTCGGTCAGCCGCCGGACGTTCCACGCGGTAGAGGCCTCGGCGCCGAAGAACTCCTGCCGCATGTCGTTGTCGATGCCGACCACGTCCAGGCCGAGCCCAGCGAAGTGCCGGACCGCCTCGGAACCGATCAGACCGCCCGACCCGGTCACCAACGCGACGCTCACACGACACTCCTGGTCAAGTTGGGAGCTGGAAAAACCACCGGAGCATAGCCTGACGTCCGGTGCGCCCCGATACGAAGCGAGGGCCCCGCATTCTGCGGAGCCCTCGGCGATCTGGTGGGGATGGGGGGAGTTGAACCCCCACGTCCTTTCGGACACACGGACCTGAACCGTGCGCGTCTGCCATTCCGCCACATCCCCGTGGCACGACCCTCGAACGCGGTGGTGCGCGTCGGTCCCGCCGTCTCCGGCGGGACCCGAACATCCTACCGGGTCCTGCGGTCTCGCCTCGACCGGTTACCGTTCTTGCGAGCGGTCACCCTTCGTGGCGGACGAAAGAGTAGCACGGTCGCCGGGCCCGCTCCGAACGGGCCGCCGCGCGGTGGCCGAGCGGCGCGCGAGCTGCATGCGCGCCGTCCAGATACCATCATGTCCTCGGGACCCGAGGAGGAGCCGGTGAGCGTGCTGCAACGCTTCGAGAAGCGTCTGGAAGGCCTGGTCGAAGGGGCCTTCGCCAAGGTCTTCAAAGGGGTGGTCCACCCCGTGGAGATCCTCAACGCCATGCAGCGGGAGGCCGAGGCGCACAAGGCCATCCTCGCTGGTGGCCGCACCCTGGTGCCGAACCGTTACGTGATCGATCTCTCCCCGTACGACCACAGTCGGTTGGCGCCGTACGCCGCCGCGCTGGCCCAGGAGCTGGCCCAGTCGCAGGCGGAGTTCATCGGCGAGCAGGCGTGGACTGTCTACGGCGACGTGATCGTCGAGGTCGAGCGCGGCGAGGGGCTGGACACCGGGATGTTCCGGGTCACCGCCGAGGTCTACACCGGCGGTGAGGTCGCCCCGGTGTCCTCGCCGGGCGGCTACGACCCCGGACCGCCCGGCTACCCGTCGTACGACCAGGGTGGCGGCTACGGTCCCCCGCCGGGGCACGGTGGTGGCACCCGCAACGTCCGGCTGGTCTCCGGTGACGGTCGGACCTACCCGTTGCAGATGGGCTCGACCGTGATCGGCCGGGGCGACCAGGCCAACCTGCGCCTGCCGGACGTCGGGATCTCCCGGCGACACGCCCGGCTGGACTTCGACGGCGGCCAGGTCGTGCTGACCGACCTCGGTTCCACCAACGGCACCATGGTCAACGGCCAGCGGGTCTCGGCCGTCGCCCTCAACCCGGGCGACATGATCCAGCTCGGGACCACGACGCTGACCTTCCGCGTGGACGGCTGACCCGCCTTGCCGGAACTCGTCATCACCGTCGCCCGGTTCGGGTTCCTCATCCTGCTGTGGATCTTCGTGTTCACGGTGGTCGGTGTCATCCGTCGGGATCTCTTCGCGGGCGCCCGGTCGGGCCGGCTGGTGGCCGCGCCCCGCGCGGTCGGGGCCTCGACCCAGCAGCAGACGGCGAAGCCGGCGAAGGTGAAGCGGGGCCGGGCGGCCCACCAGTTGGTGGTCACCGC
Organism: Micromonospora sp. DSM 43699; assembly: GCF_055517075.1. Lineage (NCBI taxonomy): Bacteria > Bacillati > Actinomycetota > Actinomycetes > Micromonosporales > Micromonosporaceae > Micromonospora > Micromonospora sp. DSM 43699. The sequence continues at coordinate 94,976 of NZ_JBTMMT010000018.1, read as the reverse complement.
CGGCCAGCTCGCCGGTACCCGGATCACCCTCGGCGAAGCGCAGATCACCATCGGTCGGGCGGAGGACTCCACCCTCGTCATCACCGACGACTACGCCTCCGCCCGGCACGCCCGGCTGGTGCCCCGGGACGGACAGTGGTTCGTCGAGGATCTCGGCTCGACTAACGGCACGTACCTCGATCGCGCTAAGGTCACCGGACCGACCCCCGTCCCCCTCGGCGTGCCGATCCGAATCGGCCGCACCTCTCTCGAATTACGGCCATGACTCTGACCCTGCGCTATGCGGCCCACAGCGACCGCGGTCTGATCCGAGACGGAAACCAGGACTCCGTCTACGCCGGGCCGCGGCTCCTCGCCGTCGCCGACGGCATGGGCGGCATGGCCGCCGGTGACGTCGCCAGCAACATCGTCATCGGTGCCATGGCGCCGCTCGACGAGGACGTCCCGGGGGACGCGCTCGTCGATGCGCTGCGATCGGCCGTGGGCACCGCCAACCAGCAGCTCCGCGACACCGTGGACGCCAACCCGCAGCTGGAGGGGATGGGCACCACGCTCACCGCGACCCTCTTCTCGGGCAGCAAGCTCGGCATGGTCCACATCGGCGATTCCCGGGCCTACCTGCTGCGCAACGGCGAGTTCGCCCAGATCACCAAGGACGACACCTACGTCCAGATGCTCGTCGACGAGGGGCGGATCAGCGCGGAGGAGGCGAGCAGCCACCCCCAGCGTTCGCTGCTCACCCGGGCCCTCGACGGCCGGGACATCGACCCGGAATACAGCGTCCGGCAGGTGCAGCCCGGTGACCGCTACCTGATCTGCAGCGACGGCCTCTCCGGCGTGGTCAGCGCGGAGACCATCGGCGACAGCCTCCGGGAGTACACCGACCCGCAGCAGTGTGTCGAGCGGCTGGTGCAGCTCGCCCTGCGCGGTGGCGGCCCGGACAACATCACCGTGATCATCGCGGACGCCACCGACCATGACATCGTCGAGGCGAGTCCGATCGTCGGCGGGGCCGCGGCCCGGGACCGGGGGATGGCCACCGCGGCCGACGACTCGACCCCGGCGGCCCGCGCGTCGGCGCTCTCCGCGCCGCGCCCACCCGCCCCGGAGGAACCGGCGGCCAACCGGGACGACGACCCGGACCGTCCCCGCCGGCCGCTACGCACCGTGGCGATGCTGGTGGCCCTGCTGGTCATCCTCGGTGGCGGCCTCTTCGCCGGCTGGAGCTACACCCAGCGGCAGTACTACGTCGGGGCCACCGACAGCGGGCAGCTCGCGGTCTTCCGGGGGGTCCCCGGACAGGTCGCCGGCCTCGACCTGTCCAACGTGCACTCGATCAGCCAGGCCAAGCTCGACGACCTCACCCTGGCCGCCCAGGAGCAGGTCAAGCAGGGCATCCAGGCCAAGAGCCAGACGGACGCGCAGCGCAGGTTGGCCGAGCTGACCAGCGACGACCCGGCCAACCCGAACCTGAAGCCGGTCTGCCCGCCGGTGCCGTCCCTCGTCACCGGCTCCCCGGTGTCGACGACGTCCCCGGTACTACCCAGCCCCGGCACGCCCAGCCCCGGGGCGACCGGCCCCGGCAACCCCGGTCCCGGCACGACCGGCGTTCCCGGTGTCACCGGGACCCTCACGCCGCCCACCACACCCGACGCCTCGGCCTCCGACGCGGTTCCGCCGGCCGGAGACCCGGCGGGCTGCCGGTCGCCCGAGTGACGGTCGGCTGAGATCCGAGGGACACCTCCTTGACCGCAGCGGCCAACCCGGTAGTCTCGCCCGCCACGACGGGCGAGCGGCCCGGCATACGCCTGGCGCGGTCCCGGCGCAACGCCGAACTGTCCCTGCTGTTGCTGGCGATGGTGCTGGTGGCCGCGTACGGGGCGATCGTCGAGGCCAACCTGCTCGACACCGTCACCCGCGACTTCTGGATGCCGGCCGCCGCGCTGGGGCTGGTCTTCCTCGGCATGCACCTGGTGATCCGCTGGCTCGCGCCGTTCGCCGATCCGGCCCTGCTGCCGGCGGTGGCCCTGCTCAACGGCGTCGGGGTGGGCTTCCTACGCCGGCTCGACCTGGCCAAGGCCGCCCCCGCCGACCGGGAGACGCTTGCCATCTTCGCCGGCACCGGTGGCCGCCAGTTGGCCTGGACGCTGGCCGCGGTGATCCTGGCCGCCGGGCTGCTGGTGGTGATGCGCGACCATCGGGCCGTTTCGCGGTACGCGTACACCCTGGGGCTGGCCGGCATCGTGCTGGTGATGATCCCGGCGGTGCTGCCCGGTCGGTTCTCCGAGATCAACGGTGCCAAGCTGTGGATCCGGGTCGGCGGGTTCAGCATCCAGCCCGGTGAGTTCGCCAAGCTGGCGCTGCTCGTCTTCTTCGCCTACTACCTGGTCCGCAAGCGCGAGGTGCTCTCGCTGGCCAGCCGCCGCATCCTCGGCATCGACTTCCCGCGCGGCCGGGACCTCGGTCCGGTGCTCGGCGTCTGGCTGATCAGTCTGCTGGTCCTGGTCTTCGAGAAGGACCTCGGCACCTCGCTGCTCTACTTCGGCATGTTCGTGGTGACGCTCTACATCGCCACCGAACGGGTCAGCTGGCTGCTGATCGGTCTGGTCCTCTTCTTCGGCGGCGCCTACCTCGCGTACGTGCTCGGCGGCACCGTGGGTGGCCCGTTCGCCAACTTCTACACCCGCGCCGAGATCTGGCTCGACCCGTTCGCCGAGCCGTACGACAGGGGTTACCAACTGGTGCAGGGGCTGCTCGGCCTGGGCAGCGGTGGTCTGTTCGGCTCCGGTCCGGGTGCCGGGGAGCCGCTGGAGATCCCCGAGGTGCAGAACGACTTCATCTTCGCCGGCATCGGCGAGGAGATCGGCCTGTTCGGGCTGACCGCGCTGCTGGTGGTCTATCTGCTCATCGTGGAGCGGGGGCTGCGGGCCGGGCTGGCGGTGCGGGACTCGTTCGGCAAGCTGGTCGCCGGTGGCCTCGCCTTCACCCTGGGGCTCCAGGTCTTCGTGATCGTCGGCGGGATCAGCAAGCTCATCCCGCTGACCGGCCAGACCACCCCGTTCCTCTCCGCCGGTGGCTCGTCGCTGATGGCGAACTGGCTGCTCATCGCGGTGCTGCTGCGCATCTCCGACGCCGCCCGGCGGCCGGTCAACCAGGGCGGCGGCCCGGCGGCCCGACCCGGTGGCGGTCCGCCGGAACAGCTGCACGGTGCTCCCACGGAGGTGATCCGCCCGTGAACGCGCCTCTGCGCCGCGTCGGCGTCGTCGTCATGGTCCTGTTCGGGCTGCTCTTCGCCAACCTGAACTGGATCCAGGCCTACAAGGCAGACGAATACCGCAACAGCGACTACAACGGTCGGGTCCAGGTGGCCGAGTACGAGCGTCGGCGGGGCAACATCGAGGCCGGCGGCACCGCAGTGGCCACCAGCAAGGAGACCGGCGGCAAGCTGAAGTTCCAGCGCAGCTACCCCGGCGGGTCGAAGTACGCGCACGTGCTCGGCTACAAGCCGGTCAACCTGGGCGACACCGGCATCGAGCGGCTGGAGAACGACTTCCTCGCCGGCACCAGCGACGCGCTGCTCGGCAACCGGATCAAGGACATGTTCACCGGCGACGAGACCAGCGGCGGCAACGTGCTGCTGAGCATCTCGAAGCGGGCCCAGGACACCGCCTTCGAGCAGTTGCGCAACAACCGCAGCGGGGTGAAGAAGGGCGCGGCGATCGCCATCGACCCGCGTACCGGTGCGGTGCAGGCGCTCGTCTCGATGCCCGGCTTCGACCCGAACCCGCTTGCCGACCACGACACCAACGTGGCGTCGGCCGCCTACAACAAGTACGAGCAGGACCCGGACGGCCCGCTGAAGAACCGGGCGCTGTCGGAGACCCTGCCGCCCGGCTCCACCTTCAAGATCGTGGTGGCCGCCGCCGCCCTGGAGAACGGGGTCGGCAAGGACACCGAGATCCCGGCCGGGGCGAGCTGGACCCCGCCGACGTCGGGCACGCCGATCAAGAACGCCGCCGCGTCGATCTGCCCGGAGGCACAGGTCACCCTGATGGACGCGGTCACCGAGTCGTGCAACACCGGTTTCGCCCAGCTCGGTGTGCGGCTCGGGGCGGACACGGTGAAGGAGAAGGCCCGGCAGTTCGGCTTCGAGCAGGACGACCTCACCGTCGGGCAGCTCGGCGAGGGGGGCCTGCCGGTGGCGGCCAGCCGGACCGGCGACATGCTGAACCCCGACGGCGGCACCGACCCCGCCGCGCTCGCGCAGTCGTCGATCGGCCAGAACAACGTCCGGATGACCCCGCTCCAGGGGGCGCTGATCGCCGGCTCGGTGGCCAACAAGGGCCGGCAGATGCGCCCTTACCTGGTCAAGCAGCTGCTCGGGCCGGACCGCACCACCAGCTACTACAACGCCCAGCCGCGGGAGCTGCGCCAGCCGGTCAGCGGCCAGGTCGCCGACGACCTGCGGGACATGATGGTCAGCGTGGTGAAGAACGGCACCGGCCGCTCGGCGGACATCGACGGCTACACCGTCGGTGGCAAGACCGGCACCGCGCAGTCCGCTCCGGACCGGCCCGACCACGGCTGGTTCATCGGCTTCGCGCTGGACAAGAACGGCAACGCCGTCTCGGCGGTCTGCGTGGAGCTGGAGCAGGCGGGCAGCGGCGGCAGCGCCGAGGCCGCCCGGATCGGCGGCAAGATCATGCAGGCGGCCATCGCCGATGCGGGGGGCCGCTGACATGCTCAGCCCCGGCGTGCAGCTCGGCAACCGCTACCGCCTCGACGAGCGGATCGCCAGCGGCGGCATGGGCGACGTGTGGCGCGGCACCGACCAGGTGCTGGGCCGTACGGTGGCGGTGAAGAGCCTGCTCCCGGCGCTGCTCGACGAGCCCGGCTTCGCCGAACGGTTCCGGGGCGAGGCGCGCACCATGGCCACCATCAACCACCCCGGCGTGGTCGACGTCTACGACTTCGGCAGCGACCAGCAGATCGCCTTCCTGGTGATGGAGTACGTCGAGGGCGACGCCCTGTCGTCGACGCTCAGCCGGGTCGGCCGGCTCACCCCGGCCCGGACGATGGCGCTGCTCGCCCAGGCCGCCGACGCGTTGCACGCCGCGCACGAGAAGGGCATCGTGCACCGGGACGTCAAGCCGGGCAACCTGCTCGTCCGGCCGAACGGGACGCTCGTGCTCACCGATTTCGGCATCGCCCGGTCCGAGCTGGTCGGCCAGCTCACCGCCGCCGGGTCGGTGCTCGGCACCGCCTCGTACATCTCCCCCGAGCAGGCCACCGGTGCGGTCGCCACCCCCGCGTCCGACGTGTACGCGCTCGGCGTCGTGGCTTACCAGTGTCTGGCCGGGCGGCGGCCCTTCGAGGGTGACAATCCTCTCGAGATCGCGATGAAGCACGTCCGGGACACTCCCCGGGCGCTGCCCGGTGACATTCCGCCGCAGGTCAAGGCGATAGTGGAGCGGGCCATGGCCAAGGAGCCCGGTCACCGCTGGCCGAGCGCCGCCGCCCTGGCCGCCGTCGCCCGGCAGGCCAAGCTCGCCCTCTCCCAGCAGGCCCGGGGCGGTGGTGGACACCCCGGTCCGGTCTCCGGCGGTCCGGTCTCCGGGGCGCCGGCCTCCCCGGCTGGCCCGATGGCCCGCGCGCAGGTACCCGCCGCGTCCCGACAGCAGCCCGCCGCCCTGTCCCACCAGCACCGCCCGCCCGCCGGTGGGCAGGCCCGTCCATCGGCCGCCGGTCAGGCCCGACCACCGGCCAGCGGTCAGGCCCGACCACCGGCCAGCGGTCAGGCCCGACCACCGGTCCAGGCCCGGCATCCGCAGCAGGTCCAGCGGCCGGCGGCCCAGGCCGCCCCGATGGTCCCCTACCAGCAGCCCCGGGGTGCCGCGTCCGTCCCGCCGGCCCAGCTCCGGTCCGACCGACCCATGGGGTACGCCCGGCAGCCGCTGCCGGCCCCCGCCCCGCCACCCCGTTCCCGGTCCGGCATGGTGACCCTGGCCATCCTGCTGGCCGTGCTGATCCTGGTCTGTTCGGGCGTGCTCTCCTACAGTGCGCGGAACAACCTGTTGAACGGTGATCCGGGGGCTCCGCGCACGACGTCCGGCGCGCTGAGTGCCCACGGACGCGACGATCCGGTCGGAACACCGTACCGTCGGGTGGTACGGCCCGGACCAGGTGCCGGCGAGACGACGACGAGCGAAGGACGACGAACGCGATGACAGCCCAGGCCCGCCTGCTCGGTGGCAGGTACCAGGTCGGCGAGCTGCTCGGTTACGGCGGCATGGCCGAGGTGCACCGCGGTCGGGACCTCCGGCTCGGTCGGGACGTCGCGATCAAGATGCTCCGGACAGACCTGGCCCGGGACGCCACCTTCCAGATGCGGTTCCGCCGCGAGGCGCAGAACGCCGCGTCGCTCAACCATCCGGCGATCGTCGCCGTCTACGACACCGGCGAGGAGACCGCCCCGACCGGCGAGACCCTCCCGTTCATCGTGATGGAGTTCGTGAACGGGCGGACCCTCAAGGAGGTCCTCGGCGTCGAGGGGCGGCTCCAGCCGCGCCGGGCGCTGGAGATCTGCGCCGACATGTGCGCGGCCCTGGAGTTCAGCCACCGGCACGGGATCATCCACCGGGACATCAAGCCCGGCAACGTGATGCTCACCCAGACCGGTCAGGTCAAGGTGATGGACTTCGGCATCGCCCGCGCGCTGGCCAGCGGCGCCACCACGATGACACAGACCAGTGCGGTGATCGGCACGGCCCAGTACCTCTCCCCGGAGCAGGCGCGCGGTGAGGCCGTCGACGCCCGCTCCGACGTGTACGCCGCCGGTTGCGTGCTGTTCGAGCTGGTCTGCGGTCATCCGCCGTTCGTCGGCGACAGCCCGGTCAGCGTGGCGTACCAGCACGTGCGGGAGGCCCCGCCGACGCCGAGCGACATCAACCCGGACGTCACCCCGGCTATCGACGCGATCGTGCTGAAGGCGCTGTCGAAGAACCCGCTCAACCGCTACCAGAGCGCCGGCGAGATGCGGGCCGACCTGCTCCGTGCCGCCGCCGGTCGACCGGTGATGGCCACCCCGGTGATGACCCAGGACGAGACGACCCCGATGGCGGCGGCGTCGTCCGGCTACCCGACGCAGGTGGTCGGTCAGCAGACCCGGCAGATCCCGGCCCGGGTCGGCGACCCGCAGCGGCGCAGGAGTTCGGCCTGGGTGATCGCGGCGTTCGCGGCGGTCGGCGTGCTGGCGGTGATCGCCCTGGTGGCGGCCCTGCTGATGAACGGTGCCGGAGACGAGACCAAGACGAGCCCGGTGCCCAACCTGGCGGGCAAGACGCAGGACGCCGCCTTCACCGAGATCCGCAACCTCGGTCTGGTGCCGGCGACCGGCGACCAGGTCTTCGACAGCACCTGCAAGGTGGGTACGGTCGCCAAGCAGGACCCGCCGGCCGGCACCGCGCTGGAGGAGAACCGGCAGGTGACGGTGAACATCTGCGGTGGCAAGCCCGAGGTCAGCATCCCCACCGGCCTCAAGGGCAGCAAGGTCGAGAGCGCCGAGACCCGCCTCACGAACGACAAGTTCCGCGTCAAGGTCGTGACGAAGGACAGCGAGGAGAGCGAGGACATCGTCCTCGACGTCTCCCCGCCCGAGGGGGAGAAGGTGCCGGAGGGCACCGAGGTGACCCTGACCGTCTCCAAGGGCAACGTCCGTGAGGTGCCGAACGTCAAGGACCTCAGCCAGACGGAGGCCACCCGGGCCCTGCAGAACGCCGGCTTCAAGGTGAACGCCGAACTCGGTTCGGAGGTGCCGGCGGACGAGGCCGGCAAGGTGCAGAGCCAGAACCCGAAGGGTGGCACCAAGAAGGCGAAGAACACCACGGTCACCATCGTGGTCAGCGTGCCGGAGGTCACCGAGTCACCGACCCCGCCGACCCCGACCACGCCGGTGCCGACCACCACGCCGCCCGGTGACGGTACGGGTGGCGGGTTCCCGCTGCCCACCCCGCCGTTCCGGGTCGAGGACGAGTGACCCGTACCCCGAGGTGACGCGCAGGCCCGGTCCACCTGGACCGGGCCTGTGTCGTACGGCGGTGGGGTCAGCCGGTGGCGAAGGCGGCCCGGCGACGGGCGTCGACCTCGGCGGCCAGCTCCGGGGCGCGTTCCAGGGCTTCCCGGTGGCCGCAGGCGGCTACCCAGTTCGCCAGCATCAGGTGGCCGCCCTCGGTGAGCACCGACTCCGGGTGGAACTGCACCCCCTCGATCGGCAGGGTCCGGTGCCGCATCGCCATCACCACGCCGGACTCCGTCCAGCCGGTGACCTCCAGCTCGTCGGGGAGCGTCTCGGGCAGCACCGCCAGCGAGTGGTAGCGGGTGGCGGTGAACGGGTCGGGCAGGCCGGCCAGCACCCCGACGGAGTGGTGGCGCACCTCGGAGGTCTTGCCGTGCAGCAACTCCGGCGCCCGGGTGACTGTCGCACCGAACGCCTCGCCGATCGCCTGGTGGCCGAGGCAGACGCCGAAGATCGGCAGCTCGCCGGCGTACCGGCGGATGACGTCGAGGCAGATGCCGGCGCGGTCCGGGCTGCCCGGCCCCGGCGAGAGCAGGACACCCGCCGCGCCGACCCGGCCGACCTCGGCGACGTCGATCTCGTCGTTGCGCCGGACCTCGCACTCGACCCCGAGCTGACCCAGGTACTGCACGAGGTTGAAGACGAAGGAGTCGTAGTTGTCGATCACGAGGACACGCATGGGCTCACCGGTCCGGGGAGGGGGCGGGTGGGGTGTTGTTCCGGTCGGTGTCGTACGGCAGGTCGTGTCCGTCGCCGGCCGGCGCGTCGGGGTCGACGGCGGAGTCACCGCCGGGGTTGCCGGAGTCCTGGGTGACCTGGACGTCGTCGAAGGGCAGCAGCGGCTCGGCCCAGGGGAAGACCACGTACCAGAGCAGCGCCACCGTCGCGGTGGCGAGCAGCACCGAGCCGATCAGCTTGCCGGGCAGCCCGAAGGGCAGCTTTCGCCAGATGAACGAGTACACCGTGGTCAGCCTCGCAGTTCCGGCGGTGGGCCCTCGGACTTGGGCTGCGCGCGGTCGAACTCGGCGTGGACGATCAGCCGCTGGTAGTTGTCGAACTTCGGGTTGCAGGTGGTCAGGGTGAGCAGTTTGCGGGTGGCCTTTGCGTTCGGCTGGCCGGGCACCGGCGCGACCACCTCGACCTGGTCGGGGCGGACGATCCGGGACTGGTACACCTTGTAGACGTACCAGTCCTGCTTGCCCTCCAGGATGATCGCGTCGCCCACCTCCAGCTCGTCCAACCGCCAGAAGGTGGCCCGGTTACGGTGACCGGCCACCGAGAAGTTGCCCACCTCGCCGGGGAGCGCGCTCTTCGGGTAGTGGCCGGGGGCGTACCTGATGTCCTGCTGGGTGACGCCCTCGACGACGACCCAGTTCTTGTCGAGGCTGGGGATGTAGAGCCCGGCGATCGGCTTGCCCTCGGCCGGAGCCACCGGTCTGGCCGACGCGCTCGGGCTGACCGTCGGGTCGCCGGTGGGGCCCCACGCCTGGGCCAGTTGCTGGTTGAGGTCGCTCTGATGGGCGTCGACGAGGGCGGACTTGCCCCAGATCTCGTACCCGGCGAAGAGGAGCACCACCAGGCCGAAGGTGATCAGCAGCTCGCCGCTGACCCGTACGCCGGTGCGCAGCCGGGAGCCGAAGGTCGGCCGGGTCAGCTCCGAGTAGACGCTCTTGTAGCCCTCACCGGTCTGCTCCGGGCGCAGCTGCACCACCCGCTCGCCGCGCCGGGGCGGCGGCGGGGGCTCGCTCGGGCCGCCGGCCCCGGCGTCCTCGGGTGCGGGCGGCACCGCACCCATCAGGGCGGTGGAGTCCCACACCGGGTTGGTCGGTCGGGCCGGCAGCACCGGGAGCACCGTGGTCGCCGCCGGGTCGGCCGCCCGGTCCGGCCAGCCGGCCGGCGCCGGCCGGCCGTGCTCCACCGGCCCGTTCCCGGGTACGTCCCGACGGGAAACCTCGGGTACGCCCCCGCGCGGAACCTCCGGCCCGGGAGCGGACCCCGGGTGGCGGTCGCCTCCGGCGCCGGACGGGCGCGGCGTCCCGTCCGGCGCGGCGGCCCGGAGCCGTCCCGTCTCGACGGGTGGCACCGGACGCGGGGCGGCACCGGGGGAATCGGGACCGTGCTGGTGCGCGGCCGACGCCGGTGTGGGGCGGACCGGCGGCTGCGGTGGCTGCCGCTCGGCGGTCGCCGGTTGCTGGCGATGGGGCGTTTCCGGTTGCTGACGTTCGGTCGTCGCCGGTGTGGGGCGGCCCGGCCAGACGGGCGGCGGCTGACGCGACGGCAGTGCCGGCGCGGGCCAGGGGCCGGTCGGCCCCGGGCGGGCGCTCCCGGGGCGGGCGGTCTCCGGGCGGGCGGTCTCCGGGCGGGCGGTCTCCGGGCGGGCGGGGGGCGACGACGACGTGGACCGGTCGATCCTGGGCAGGAAGGCGGTCGGTTCGTCGTCCGGGTCGCTGCGGCGCGGGTCCCCGCCCTGGTCGGTCATCGCGGCACCGTCGCCGATCGCAGCGCGGTCGAGTCCTCGAACGCCGGCACGGTGACCGTGGCGACGTGTTCGGAGTAGCCGAGCTGGTAGTGATCGACCGCCTGCTTGAACAACCCGACTCCTTGCGAGCCGGCGAGGGCCTGCTGGAGGGCAGCGGGATCGCCGATTGCTACGATCTTGAAAGGTGGCGAGTACACCCGGCCGTGCAGCAGCAGGGTGTTACCGACGCAGCGTACCGCGCTGGTGGAGAGCACGCGGACGTTCATGATGGACATGGCCTCCGCGCCGCCGGCCCAGAGCGCGTTGACCACGGCCTGCACGTCACCCTGATGGACGACGAGGTCGTCGTTGGTGGCGCCCTTGGGCAGGGTGCCGTCGCCGCGGCGGGGGGCGTCGTTCAGCTCGACTGTCACCCCGGAGCCGGTGAGCGCGGTGAAGCCGGCGGACTGCTGGAAGCCGTGGGCGCGGTCCCGTTGCGCCTTGATCGGCGCGTCGGTGTCGGCCAGGGTCTCGGTCTCGCCCTCCACGTCGGCCCGCAACCGGGCGGCCCGCAGCTCACTGGCGGCCACCTGCTCCCGACGGTCCTCGATGAGCTGGGTGAGCTGGGGCCGGCGGTCCTCCCGTAGGGCCGTGCCGCCCGCCGTGCTCGCCGTGGTGGTGAAGAGCAGTCCGGCCGCGGCGGCGATCAGCGGTACGCCGATCGACCAGCCCGGCCGGCGTTGCCGGGGGCGTCGGGGCAGGAAGGCTGCGACCGCCCGGCGCAGGGCCTTCTGCCAGGATGCCGCACCGGATGTGTACTCCACCGCGCGTTCCTCTCCCGTCGTCTGGTGACTCCCGTCACCACGCGGAACGGGTCGTCGACACCGCGTCGACCCGCCCGATTCCGGTCACCGTGGGCACCGGATCGACCCCGTTCATGGCCTGAACCGGCCTTCCGGACTACGCTGACTGTCGAACATTATTGGCCATGGACCGTCGCCCCCGCGCCCGGTTGTCAGGCCGGACGAGGTCGTCACCCCTCTGGAGAGCGTCGTGCCCAAGTCTCAGGTCCGTAAGAAGAAGGTGTACACCCCGCCGACGGACGTTCGTCCGACGACGACGACGGCGGCGACGCGCAAGCCTAGCCCGGTGTGGCTGCCGGCTACCGCTGTCGCGTTGATCGTCGGCGGCATCGGCTGGCTGGTGGTCTACTACCTCTCCGAGCAGGAGTACCCGGTCGCCTCGTGGGGTTACTGGAACCTCGCGGTCGGGTTCGGCGCGATGGTGGGCTCGCTGATCCTGCTTTCCCGCTGGCGTTGAGCGGGGCGCTCCGGCGCGCTCCGCGACACGACCCAGGTCACCCCGTACGGCCCCAGCCCGGCGCTTCGACGTGGGGGGACCTATGGTGTCCGCAGGGCGGCGTGGCCTGATGCGAGAAGACTCACGTTACCGTTGAGTAACTTTCGGGTAGGCTGCACTGCATGACCGAGCGGAGCGAGGTCATCGACCGGCCCGGTCACAGGTGCGGCAGCGGCGTCCCGCCGGTCCCGCCGCCCTGAGCCGGTCACTCCGGTCGCCGAGCCGCTCGACAGGCAGCAGACCGGGAGGCCGACTCGATGGGCAGCGTCCAGATCGTCACCACGATCCTCGCCGCCGCCATCACCGCCGTGGCGGTGTGGCTCGCGGTACGTGCGGTGCGGAAGATGGTGGCCGTCATCCGGCTCGGGCAACCCGCGCCGGAGCGGTTCGCCGACAAGGGCGCCCGGGCGAAGACCATGCTGGTCGAGACGGCCGGCCACACCCGGATGCTCAGGTGGGGCGTGGTGGGCGCCGCGCACTGGTTCGTGATGGTCGGCTTCATCGTGCTGTCGCTGCTCGTGCTGGAGGCGTACTTCGAGGTCGTCTCGCCGACCGGTGGCCTGCCGCTGATCGGCGGCCTCGCCGTCTACGGCCTGGTCACCGAGGTGATCGCGGTGCTCGGCGTGGTCGGAATCCTGGTGCTGATCGCGATCCGGGTACGCAACCGGCCGACCCGTCCGGGTGGGCGCTCCCGGTTCACCGGCTCGACCATGTGGCAGGGCTACTTCGTCGAGGCGGTCGTCCTCGCCGTGCTGGTCATGGGCTTCGTGATCCGGGGCTTCAAGGTCGCCACCGACCACTTCGAGTACCCGCTCTGGGCCACCCCGGTCAGCCACGCCGTCGGCGCGCTGCTGCCGGCCTGGCCGGCCGGCGTGAGCGTCGCCGCCCTCGTCAAGATCGTCATCTCGATGACCTGGCTGATCGTCATCGCGCTGAACGTGACGATGGGCGTCGCCTGGCACCGCTTCCTGGCCTTCTTCAACATCTTCTTCAAGCGCGAGCCGGCCCGGCCCGCCGGCTCCGGGCTCGGCCCGCTGCGACCGATGACGAGCCAGGGCAAGCCGCTCGACTTCGAGGAGGCCGACCCGGAGAAAGACCAGTTCGGCGTCGCGCAGGTCGAGCAGTTCTCCTGGAAGGGCCTGCTCGACTTCAGCACCTGCACCGAGTGCGGTCGCTGCCAGTCGCAGTGCCCGGCCTGGAACACCGGCAAGCCCCTGTCACCCAAGCTGCTCGTGCTCAGCCTCCGCGACCACGCGTACGCCAAGGCGCCCTACCTGCTGGCCGGTGGTGGCAAGGACCTCACCGGCGAGGAGAAGGCCACCCAGGCGCAGCTCGCACACCTCGACGTGCTCACCCTCGCCGAGGCGGACAAGCCGCTGATCGGCACCGCCGAGGAAGGCGGCGTGATCGACCCGGACGTGCTGTGGTCCTGCACCACCTGCGGAGCCTGCGTCGAGCAGTGCCCGGTCGACATCGAGCACGTCGACCACATCGTCGACATGCGCCGCTACCAGGTGCTGATCGAGTCGAGCTTCCCGTCCGAGGCCGGGGTCATGCTGCGCAACCTGGAGAACAAGGGCAACCCGTGGGGTGCCCCGCAGAACACCCGTGAGGACTGGACCAAGGGGCTGGACTTCGAGGTGCCCCGGGTCGGCGAGGTCGACGACTTCGAGTACCTGTTCTGGGTCGGCTGCGCCGGCGCGTTCGAGGACCGGGCCAAGAAGACCACCCGGGCGGTCGCCACCCTGCTCCACGAGGCGGGCGTGCAGTTCGCCATCCTCGGCGAGGGCGAGACCTGCACCGGTGACCCGGCCCGCCGGATCGGCAACGAGTTCGTCTTCCAGATGCTCGCCCAGCAGAACGTCGAGACCCTGAACGAGGCGTTCGAGGGCCGGGAACAGCCCCGCCGCAAGATCGTCGCCACCTGCCCGCACTGCTTCAACACCCTGGGCAACGAGTACGGCCAGCTCGGCGGCGACTACGAGGTGGTCCACCACACCCAGCTCCTGGCCCACCTGGTCAGCACCGGGAAGCTCACCCCGGTGCAGCCGGTCGACGGTGGGGTCACCTACCACGACCCCTGCTACCTGGGCCGGCACAACCGGGTCTTCGCTCCGCCGCGGGAGGTGCTCGGCAGCGCCATCAACGGCGGCGGCACCGCCGGGAGCGGCCTGATCGAGATGCCGCGCAACAGCGAGCGCTCCTTCTGCTGCGGTGCCGGCGGCGCCCGGATGTGGATGGAGGAGAAGATCGGCAAGCGGATCAACGTGGACCGGGTCGAGGAGGCCATGTCCACCGGGGCGCGGACCGTCGCCGTCGGCTGCCCGTTCTGCTCGACGATGCTCAACGACGGGGTCAACGGCAAGGGGGCCGGCGAGCAGGTCGAGGTCGTCGACGTGGCGAGCGTGCTGCTCCGCTCGGTCCGGCCGGACGCCTCCCCGGGTGCCAGGGAGACCGCGCCGACCGCCGGCTGAGACCGTGCCCCGCTGACCCGATCCCGGCCGGCACCGGCCCGGCCGGGATCCGGTTGCCGGCCCGACAGCGACCGTGGTGACCGTGCGCCACGCGCCGGTGACCGCCGGGCGCGGCCGTGGAACAATCATGCCCATCGACGGTGTGTTGCTCGGCACGCTGTTGCCCCTGGTCGGCTTCGTACTGCTGACCGCCGGCAACGCGTTCTTCGTCGCGGCCGAGTTCGCCCTGGTCACCGTCGACCGGTCGGAGATCGACAGGCGGGCGGAGTCCGGCGACGCCGCCGCCGTCACGGTTCGCCGTGCAGTGCGTGAACTCTCCTTCCAGCTCTCCGGGGCGCAGCTCGGCATCACCCTGACCGCGCTGCTCACCGGCTACCTGGCCGAGCCTGCGCTGTCCCGGCTCTTCACCCCGCTGCTGGCCCCGCTGGGCGGCGCGGACCGGTTCGGCCCGCTGCTCGCCCTGGCGTTGGCCACCCTGCTCTCGATGCTCTTCGGTGAACTGGTGCCGAAGAACCTGGCGCTGGCCCGACCGATGCCGGCGGCACTGGCCACCGCCGGGCCGATGCGGGCCTTCTCCCGGGCCTTCGGCTGGCTGATCAGAGGGCTGAACAACTCGGCGAACCGGCTGGTCCGCCAGCTCGGGGTGGAGCCTCAGGAGGAGTTGGCCAGCGCCCGCTCCCCGGAGGAGCTGGGCCTGCTCGCGGCCATCTCGGCCCGTGCCGGCGCGCTGCCGCCGGACACTGCCATGCTGCTGCGCCGCACCATCCGCTTCGGCGACAAGCGGGCCGCCGAGGCGATGACCCCCCGGGTGGACGTGATCGCGCTGCGGGCCACCGCCACCGTCGCCGAGCTGCTGGACCTGTCCCGCCGGACCGGCCGGACCCGCTTCCCCGTCTACGAGGAGACCCTCGACCTGGTCACCGGGGTCGCGGCCGTACCCGACGCGCTCGGTGTGCCGCTGGCCGCGCGGGCCGGCACCACAGTCGCCTCGGTCGCCCGCGAGCCGGTGTACGTCCCGGAGAGCCTGGACCTCGACGGCGTGCTGGCCGCGCTCAAGGCCGCCGGGGCCGACCTGGCCATCGTGGTCGACGAGTACGGCGGCACCGACGGGGTGGTGACCGTCGAGGACCTGGTCGAGGAGTTGGTCGGGGAGATCGCTGACGAGTTCGATCCGGCCACCGTGGACGAGGCCCACGACACCGGGCTGACCGTGCCGGGCGGGGAACGGACCGTCCTGGTCGACGGGGTGCTGCGGGAGGACGAACTGTTCGAGCAGACCGGCTTCCGGTTCCCCGACGGGCCGTACGAGACGCTGGCGGGCTTCCTGATGGCCAGGCTGGGGCACATCCCGCTGCCCGGTGAGACGACCCGGGCGGACGGTTACGAGTTCACCGTCGTCGAGGTGGAGCGGCACCGGATCGAGCAGGTCCGGGTGGTCCGCCCCGAGGAGCCGCACGACGATGACTGAGTTGTTGGTCGCGGTGGTGCTGCTGCTCGGCAACGCGTTCTTCGTGGGCAGCGAGTTCGCGTTGATCGCGTCCCGTCGTACGGTGGTGGAGCCGTTGGCCGCCACCTCCAAGCGGGCCCGGTGGGCGTTGTCGGCGATGAACCAGATCCCGCTGATGATCGCCGGGGCGCAGCTCGGCATCACGGTCTGCTCGCTCGGGCTGGGCGCGATCGCCGAGCCGGCCCTGGCCCATCTGCTGGAACCGGTCTTCCACGCGGTGCTGCTGCCGGCGGGCGCGGTGCATCCGGTCTCCTTCCTGATCGCCCTGGGCGTGGTGGTCTTCCTGCACACCGTGGTCGGCGAGATGGTGCCGAAGAACATCACGCTGGCCGGCCCGGAGCCGTCGGCGCTCTGGCTGGGGCCGGCGATGCTGGCGTTCTGCCTGGCCACCAAGCCGTTGCTGCTGGCGATGAAGTGGGCGGCCCGGCAGGTGCTGCGGCTGTGGGCGGTGGAGGCCACCGATGCGGTCAAGACGGTCTTCACCGCCGAGGAGTTGGCCGGTCTGGTGGCCCAGGCCCGCACCGAGGGGCTGCTCGACGCCGAGGAGCACGCCCGGATCACCGGGGCGTTGGCGTTGCACGACCGGACGGCGGCGGACGCGCTGCAACCCTGGTCCACGGTGACCACGGTGGCCGAGGACGTCTCACCGGCCTCGTTGGAGGTGCTGGCGACCAGCACCGGCCGTTCCCGGTTCCCGGTGGTGCAGCGTTCCTCCCGGCGGGTGTTGGGCTTCGTGCACGTCAAGGACGTCCTCGGGTACGCCGGGGCGTCCCGCCGGGCACCGGTGCCGGCCGAGGTCTACCGGCCGCTGGCGGTGGTGCCGCCGGACCGTACGCTTGCCGATCTGCTGCTGGCGATGCGGCGCGAGCGGCGGCACATGGTGCTGGTGAGCGACGGTCGTCGTCCCCTCGGTGTGGTCACCCTCGACGATGTATTGACTGCGATAGTTGGAAATTGAGCGAACACCCTTTGTGTGCAAGCGATTGCACTCATGTGATGGAGTGTCGACCCGCCTTGATTCCATCCCGCTACTGCCCCTAATGTTGCACCGGCCGCTGTGGGATGTCTGTCTCCTTCTTCCCCTTAGCGAGACACCCGGCGGTCGGTTGCAAAGGAGTCGACGCCGGTGGCAACCATGCCCCCTCACCGTCACGTCCAGGGCCAGTCGCCCGCCCGCCCGGCAGCCCTCGGGCGGGTCGCCCGCCGCCTGCTCACCGTGGTCGCGGCGGTCGCCGTCGGTGCCGGGATGCTCGTCGCGCCGGCGCATGCCGCGCCGACACCCGAGGAGATCGAGGCGGCCCTCGACAAGCAGTGGGAACAGCTCGAACCGACCATCGAGAGCTACAACAAGGTCCGGGCCCAGCTCAAGGTCAACCGCAAGAAGTCGGCCGAACTGCAGAAGAAGATCGAGCCGCTGGCCCTGCAGAGCGAGCTGGCCCTCGGCCGGGTCGGTGACCTCGCCTCCCGCTACTACAAGTCCGGCCCCTCGCAGGAGTTGAGCGCGCTGCTCACCACCAGCAAGCCGGGCACCCTCGCCGCGCAGCTGACCATTCTGGACCGCCTCGCCGCCGAGCAGCGCAAGGAGGTCGAGGCCGTGCTCGTGGTGCGTCGCAAGTACGACGCCGAGAAGCAGAAGCTCGACACCCTGATCGCCGCCGAGGTGCAGCAGGAGAAGGACCTCGCGACCAAGAAGACCAAGATCAACGCTGAGATCAAGCGGCTCCAGGCGTCTATGCCGAAGACCACGGTCAAGGTGAACGGCTGCCCGACGATCAACGGCGTGGTCAGCTCCGCCGCCCGTACCGCGATCCAGGTCGCCTGCCAGCAGGTCGGTGACCCGTACGTCTGGGGGGCCACCGGGCCGAACTCGTTCGACTGCTCCGGGCTCACCCAGTTCGCCTACAAGGCGGCCGGCATCTCGCTCACGCACTTCACCGGCGCCCAGTGGAACGAGGGCAAGGCCATCCCGCGCTCCGAGGCCCGCCCCGGCGACCTGGTCTTCTTCTTCAGCGACCTGCACCACGTCGGCCTCTACCTGGGCAACGACATGATGGTGCACGCCCCACGGACCGGTAAGCCGGTCCAGGTGACCAGCATCAACTACATGCCGGTGGCAGGCTTCCGCCGACCGGGCTGACCAGCGCAGACGCAACCCCCGGCCCCGACGGGCCGGGGGTTGCGTGCTTCCGGACGGAGAGTGTGCCGGCCCGGCGGGTTGCGGATCGATAACGACCGTCTCTACTCTGGTCAATCGTCGGTCGGCATCAGGTCCGCCCCACCCGGGGTGGCGTCGGCCGGCACCGCCGAGTCGCCTCCGGGCGAGCCGGGGACCCAGGTACGCCGGGGTGAATCCGCGACCACCGCGGTAGGGCGCTCCCTTCCCGCCCGAACCCGTCAGCTAACCCGGTAGGCGGTCGAGGAAGAAGGAGCCCCGAGCCCGGTGGCACACCATGCCCCGCGGCCACCGTCGCGCCGGTCGACCCAGGTCGTCCGGGAGACGGTCGCGCCGCGCCCACGCTGGTCCCGCTTCACCACGACTCTCACCGCCCTGACCGCTGCCCTGGTCGTGCTGACCGGTGGCGCCACGCCCGTCCACGCCGACCCCTCGGTCGCCGAGATCGAACGACAGATCGACCAGGACTGGAACAAGCTCGAACCCGTCATCGAGCAACACAACGCCACCCGCGCCGACCTCGCCGCCAAGCGCCGCCAGGCCGACGCGCTCGGCAAGCGGATCGCGCCGTTGCAGCGCCGGGTCGACCAGGCGATGAACCAGGTCAGCGGACTCGCCGTCCAGGCGTACAAGGGCGAGAACATGTCCACTGTCAACGCCCTGCTGGGCAGCCACGACCCGAGCCAGGTGGTCGAGCAGCTGGGGTTGCTGGACCGCTTCGCCAGCCGCCAGCAGCGCGAGGTGCGGGCCGTCGCCGAACTGCGCGACGAACTGGCCGCGACCAAGGCGCCGTTGGACGAGATGGTCGTCCAGCTGACCCGTACCGAAGCCCAGCTGGCGGCGAAGAAGAAGCAGATCAACACCGAGATCGACAGGTTGCAGAAGCTGCGCCTCACGGTCTACGGCAACGGCGGCGGCGGGCCGCTGCGCCCGGCCCCGTGCCCGGCCGGCTACCCCGGTGGCCCGGCCGGCACAGCAGTCAAGTTCGCCTGCGCCCAGATCGGCAAGCTGTACGTGTGGGGTGCGGCCGGCCCGAACAACTTCGACTGCTCCGGGCTCACCATGGCCGCCTGGTCGAAGGCCGGGGTGTCGCTGCCGCACAACGCCCGGCAGCAGCGCCAGGTGACCGACCGGGTGAGCCGGGCCGACCTGCGCCCCGGCGACCTGGTCTTCTACTACGCCGACCTGCACCACGTCGGGATGTATGTCGGGGACGGCTGGGTCGTGCACGCGTCGCAGTCAGGTCAGCCGATCAAGATGAAGCGGGTAGACGACGGACCGGTCCACAGCTACGGCCGCCCCGGCTGATCCCACTCGCGTCCGGGCCCCCGCCAGGGGCCCGGACGTGGCGTGCCCCCGGTCAGGGTGCGCTCAGCGGGTCGGCCAGGTGCGCCAGTTCTGCCAGGACCGGCTCTGGGTCGGCCCGCGCTGACCCTGGTAGCGCGACCCGTAGACCTCGGAGCCGTAGGGGTGCTCGGCCGGCGAGGAGAGTCGGAAGATGCAGAGCTGGCCGATCTTCATGCCCGGCCAGAGCGTGATCGGCAGGTTGGCCACGTTCGACAGCTCCAGCGTGACGTGGCCGGAGAAGCCCGGATCGATGAAACCGGCGGTCGAGTGGGTGAGCAGGCCCAGCCGACCCAGGCTCGACTTGCCCTCCAGCCGGCCGGCGAGCTGGTCGCCGAGCGAGATGACCTCGAGCGTGGAGGCGAGCACGAACTCACCCGGGTGCAGCACGAACGGCTCGCCCGCCGGCACCTCGACCATCGACGTCAGGTCGTCCTGTTGCACGGCCGGGTCGATGTGGGTGTAGAGGTGGTTGTTGAAGACCCGGAACAGCTTGTCGAGACGCACGTCGATGCTGGACGGCTGCACCAGACTCGGCTCGAACGGCGCCAGCGCCAGCGCGCCCGCCTTGATCTCGGAGACCAGGTCCCGGTCGGAGAGCAGCATCGGACCACCATATCGAGCGTCCCGGCCCGACCCGCCGGCCGGGCCGTCGACGCCCGCCCCGGCTGCCGAGGGGGTACGAGGGCGGGGCGGGCTCGTCGGGGCCGAGGCGCGGCGGTGGGGTGGGCTGGAGGTGTCCAGGGTGCTGCTCGCCCGGATCGTCGGGGCGGGACGAGATACTGGTCCGGCCGCTGTCGAACTGATGACGTAGACGATTCACCAAGGCTGCCGCGTACCGCGGCCTGAGGGCGAACTGGTGACCCAGCGTGGTCGCCCGTCTACCCCGGCCCGGGGATGGTCGCGTCGCCCGTGCCCTCGGCCCGGTGCGGTCCGGGCGGGACCGGCAGCCCGGCCAAAGAGGGGCCGTTCCACCTGCGTGTCGGACTGATTTTAGAACGCCTGTTCGATAGGGTTGCGGCATGGCATCCTGGTCCGCATTCGCCGCCGACGAGCCCCGACTCGCCGACGGGATCCGCCTTCTCCTCCAGCAGTACGGGCCGGGCTTCGGCTACCTGGCCACTGTCCGTGCCGACGGCGGCCCCCGGGTCCACCCGGTCTGCCCGCTGGTCACCGACGGCGGGCTCTTCTGCTTCGTCGTCGACTCGCCCAAGCGTCGTGACCTCGAACGCGACGGCCGCTACGCGCTCCACTCGTTCCCGTCGGAGGAGACCGACGACGAGGCGTACGTGACAGGCCGGGCCGAGCCGGTGACCGACCCGGCGCGGGTGGAGCTGGTGGCCGCGATCGGCCGGGCCGCACCCCGGGTCGACTGGCGGCTCTTCGAGTTCAGCGTGGACGTCGCCATGCTCACCCGCCGTGACCACGGTGGTCTGTCGAGCCCCGACGGAAAGCCCTCCACCGTGCAGGTCTGGCTGGATCCTGCGGCGGGTCGGCCCGCCGTCACGGGCGTACCCGACCAGCGGCCGTCCCGCCACGGACGGCACGGGTTCGACACCCGCCGTACCGCTGCCTGAGCCTGCAAACGACGGTGCCGGCCCCGTCCGGGAAAGGACGGAGCCGGCACCGTCGTGTCGTGTGTACCGGGTGCCGGTCAGGCGGCTGCCCGGTAGGCGGTCCAGGCGTTCACCATGCGGCTGGCCTGGCCGGCCGTGAACTGGTACATGCACGAGTCGTAGGTGTAGTCCATGAAGTTGGTGATCGGGTCCTTGCCGGTCGCGGTGCAGGTGTCCCGGCCGGTCGGGCACTCGAAGGCCGGCTCGCGCTCGGCCGGGGTGTCCGACACGCTGTCGCCCGAGCCGGAGCAGCCACCCTGGAAGGTGTGGTAGAGGTTCAGCCAGTGGCCGACCTCGTGGGTGCCGGTGTCACCCTGGTTGTAGTTGGTGGCCGCACCGTTCGGCAGCGACTCGCCGAGCACCACGACGCCGTCCATCACGTCCAGGGTGCGCTTGGGGAAGGTCGCCCAGCCGAGCAGGTCGTCGCTCAGCTCGCCCAGGTAGATGTTGAGGGTGTTCTTGCCGCCGGTGCGCAGGTTGGTCTTCATCTGCCGCTCGGCCGTGGAGCCCTGCACGATCGGGTACCAGGAGGCGTTGGTGACCCGGTTGATCTTCTGGAGCTGGAACGTGAAGCCGGTGGCCACCCCGCCGGTGGCACCGCCGTACGCCTGGTTGAGCACGTTGATCTGCGCGTTGATCAGCGAGTCGGGGATGTTGCCGCCGGCCCGGGTGCTGTCCCGCTGGATCACGTGCACGACCACCGGAACGGAGATCGGGGCCAGCGCGACCGTCCTGCCCTCGGTGGAGCCGGTGCGGATGCTGGACTTCGACCGCAGCGTGCTGGTACGCAGGGCCGCGGTGAAGTCCGCCTCCCGCGTCTGGACCTGCTCGGCGGTCAGCTCGTTCGGGTCGTGCCGCTTGTGGGCGGCCTTCTTGCCACCACCGCGGACACGCGCGTCGGAGTGGACGTCCGCGTGGACGTCGGTCGGCTCTGCGCAGGAGGCGCTGCCGGGAGCTGCGGAGTACGCGGAAGCCGCAGGTACGACGCCCACCGCAGCGGTGCTCAACAGCAGCGCGAAGGTCGTCGATGCGACACCGGCGGCACGCCGGGTCAGCAGGTTGGGACGCAGTCCCATGGGCCCACCTCTTTCTGGCGGTGTGACAGGGGGTATGTCGCACCGAGGTCGTGAACGTGGGGGTGACGTTACAACTGATCGACACGTTTGAGAACGTCCCTAAGTTGCTTCTGTGAAACATCTGACCGTTTCGTTCGTGCAGGTGGTGGCGATGCGATGACACTCCGTCGCCGGAGACGCGCGGGGGTGCCAGGGTGCGCGGGTCCGGTCACTTCAGGTACAGTGATGCCGCTCGCGGGTGTAGTTCAATGGCAGAACATCAGCTTCCCAAGCTGACAGTGCGGGTTCGATTCCCGTCACCCGCTCCACCACGAAGGCCCTGATCAGGACCCGAATCCTGGGCAGGGCCTTCGATGTTCCGAGGTCAACCAGGGCGCATCGAGGCATTGGTGTGCCAGTACGGACCGGCGAGCGGGGCGGGTGACGCCCCCTGGTCGGCAGGGCCGGTAGTCATCTTCGCCTGCTGGCCTTGTGTCCGGCGTAGCGGCGTGGGCGCGAGGTTGATGGGCCCCATCGACGAGATCTACAACCCTGGTGCACACCGGTCCAGGCAGGAGATCCAGGTACAGGACGAACGCGTGGAGGCCCTGTCGTCGGCCGACGACCAGCTTCGGCGTGATTGACGCGGGGAACCTCCACCTACCCGACGGAAGGCGCCGCTACCTACCAACGGGAAACCGCCGCGCGGGATCGACCGGCCGCGGGGCAGCCCCTGCGACGTACGCTGGTGATCATGCGGATTGGCATCGTGATCCTTCCCGACCAGCGCTGGTCGGAGTCGCGTCGGCGCTGGCAGCAGGTGGACGAGTGGGGCTTCGACCACGCCTGGACGTACGACCATCTGGGCTGGCGGGACCTGGTCGACGGTCCCTGGTTCGACTCGATGGCGACGCTGACCGCCGCCGCCACGGTGACCGACCGGATTCGGCTCGGCACCCTGGTCGCCTCGCCCAACTTCCGGCATCCGGCGGCGTTCGCCAGGCAGGTCACCACCCTCGACGACGTCTCCGACGGGCGGCTGCTGCTGGGCCTCGGCGCGGGTGGGATCGGCTTCGACTCCGCCGTGCTGGGCGGGGAGACCCTGCCGCCCCGGCCGAGGGTGGACCGGTTCGGCGAGTTCACCGAGCTGCTGGACCTGATCCTGCGTGAGGACGGCACGACCTGGCGGGGCGACTGGTTCAGCGCCGTCGACGCCCGTAACAATCCCGGCTGCGTGCAGCGGCCCCGGGTGCCGTTCGTGGTGGCCGCCAACGGGCCCCGGTCGATGCGGCTGGTCTCCCGGTTCGGTCAGGGCTGGGTCACCACCGGCACCGGTGAGGAGGAGCTGACGGCCTGGTGGGACGGGGTGTCGACGCTCTGCGCCCGGATGGACCGTACCCTCGACGAGGCCGGTCGTGACCCGGCCACCCTGCCCCGCTACCTCTCCCTGGACGCGGCGCCGGTCTTCTCGCTGAGCAGCGCGGACTTCTTCGCCGAGCAGGTGGCGCGGGCGGCGGCGCTCGGGTTCACCGACGTGATCACCCACTGGCCCCGGGCCAGCAGCTGGTACGCCGGTGACGAGGCGGTGCTGGCGGACGTCGCCACCCGGTTGCTGCCGGAGCTGCGCACCCCCTGACCGACCGGCACCCGCCGTCAGGTGGGCAGGTCGTCGGTGGTGAGCAGGCCGCGTACGCCCAGTTCGGTGGCGACCGGGGTGGGCAGGTCGACGACCACGGCGGCGACGCCGATCCAGCGGGCGCCCCGGGCGACGCAGAGGTCCCGCACGGCCCGCACCTGGGCGCCGGTGGCCACCCAGTCGTCCACCATGAGCACCCGGTCGCCCGCGCCGAGCCGGTCGTCGCGTACCGCCAGGTCGACCCGCCGGCCCCGGAAGTCGGGCGGGCTCCGCGCCCAGGTCAGCGGGGCGGCGGGGAGCCTTCCGTCGCCGGGTTTGTGGGCCGGGACGAAGCCGACCCCGAGGGCGGTCGCGGCGAGCGGCCCGAGCATCAGCCCGGTCACCGCGGGGGCGACGACGACCGTCGGGCGGGCGGCGCGGAACGGCGTGACCAGCGCCGGACCGAGCCCGGCGAGCACGTCGGGGGCCCGCCACCAGCCGGAGGTGTCGCTGACCAGGTGGCTG
Organism: Micromonospora sp. DSM 43699; assembly: GCF_055517075.1. NCBI lineage: Bacteria > Bacillati > Actinomycetota > Actinomycetes > Micromonosporales > Micromonosporaceae > Micromonospora > Micromonospora sp. DSM 43699. The sequence continues at coordinate 70,776 of NZ_JBTMMT010000018.1, read as the reverse complement.
CTGCCCGGCCCCGGATCGACCCAGTTGAACAGCTCGACCAGACGCTTGCACAGCTCGGTGGTCATGCCCTCATCCTCGGTGCTGAATGCCAACGGTGGCATTCTGGCCCGTGCGGTCCAGCGGACCTCGGCCGATCGGTCAGACGTATCACTGCAATTCGCACCATAACACCATGATCACGTTGACTTCGGAAGTGCTTCTCTCGTTACCGTCCGAGCCGTTATGAAGGCATACGAAAGGACCGAGCCGGTGGTTGGCAGGCATTCCCGTACCCGGATCTTCTCCTCGCCCGCCGGCATCGCCGCCACCGCCGCGGTCGGCGTCGCGCTCGCCGTCGGGGGCACCGTCGGCGCGGTCCAGCTGACCGCCGACGACGCGCCGGCCCCGGTGGTCGTGGACACGGTCACGCCCAGTGCCGCCGTCACCACCGACGCGCCGACCCCGACCCCGAGCCTGAGCCCGAGTCCCACCGCTTCCCCGAGCGCGAGCCCGTCGCCGACCGTCACCGCCAGTCCGAGGGCGACCCGGACCCAGGCGGCGTCCCGGAACAAGCCGCGTACGGCCGCCCCCAAGCCCTCCGCCACCACCAAGAAGGCCGCAGCTCCGAAGAGCAACGTCGTCGACAGTGGTTCCTGCGGTGCGTCCTTCTATGACGAGGGCCAGTTGACCGCGAACGGGGAGAGCTTCAACCCGAACGCGTTGACCGCCGCGCACAAGACCCTGCCGTTCGACACCCGGGTCCGGGTCACCAACCCGGCCAACGGCAAGTCCGTCACCGTACGGATCAACGACCGTGGTCCGTACATCGACGGGCGTTGCATCGACCTGTCCCGGGCCGCCTTCGCCGCGATCGCCTCGGTCGACCTGGGTGAGCTGACCGTCAGGTACGAGGTGCTCGGCTGACGGCGAACGGCGGCACGGGCCGTCCGGCCGGGCAGAACATCCTCAATCGTGGGGCTAGGTTCATTCTCCGGTCCGGTTCCATCAGGCATGCTGTCCCACGTACGTAAACATGCCTTCCAGTCGGGCCGCGGCCCGCTGAGCCCCGGGTCCCGCGCCGGCGTCGGCGCGGCCGTCGGGCTGCTCGCGGTCGTCTCGGCGATCGAGGCGGCCGACGGCTGGGCGGTCCACTACGTGGCGCTGATGACGGTGGCGCCGATCCTGGCCGCCGGGTTCGCCTCGTGGCGGGCGGTGACCGCTGTGGGCTTCCTCGCCCTGGTGGTCGGGTCCGGTTTCGCGCTCACCGACTCGGAGATGGCGCTGACCACGGCGGTCGCCCTGGTCGGGATCGCCTTCGCCACGGTGGTGGCGGCCGGGGTGGCGGCGGTCCGGCAGGGGCAGGCCGAGCGGATCGGCGAGTTGTCCAAGTTGGCCTCGGTGGCCCAGCAGGCAGTGCTGCGTCCGCTCGGCCCGCAGGTCGGCACCCTGGCGGTGGCCGCCCGGTACATCTCTCCCACGGCCACCGCCGAGATCGGTGGCGACCTGTACGAGGCGATCGACACCCCGTACGGCGTCCGCATGATCATCGGGGACGTGCGGGGCAAGGGGCTGGACGCGGTCCGGCTCGCCAGCATCGTGCTCGGCTCCTACCGGCACGTCGCCTACGAGCGGCCCGACCTGCGGGCGGTGGTGGCCGACCTGGACCGGGCGGTGGCCCGCAACGTGGGTGACGAGGACTTCGTCACCGCGGCCGTGGTCGAGGAGCGCGGCGGAACGCTTACCATCGTCAACTGCGGCCATCCGGCACCGCTGCTGCTGCGCCGGGGCGCGGTGATCCCGTTGGAGCCGCCCGCCCCGGCACCCCCGCTGGGGTTCATGCCGGTGGTCCGGCCCCGGGTCGAGCGGTTGGAGCCGGGGGACCGGCTGCTGCTCTTCACCGACGGGCTCGGCGAGGCACGGCGGGACGGCGAGTTCTTCCCGACCGCCGACCGTGCCTGGCGGCTGCTCGGTCACGGCACCGTCGGCGATGGCCTGGCCTCGCTGGAGACCGCCCTGGTCGAGTGGGTGCACGGTCGGCTCGACGACGACATCGCGCTGGTCCTGATGGAGTACACCGGCCCGCGCAGCGGGGTGACGGTGGCGGTGCCCTCGTGGGAGGTCGGTGCGGCGGAGGGCTGAAGCACAGGTGCGTGATCCCCGTCACTCCGATGAATGGGTTGTCGCTACCTACCCGTGAGTAATACAGTGGGAGTTACTGATCGGTAACACCTGTCCGGAAGCGGGGCCAGCGAACATGACCCACTACAAGAGCAACCTTCGGGATCTTGAGTTCAACCTGTTCGAGGTCTTCGGGGCGGACCGGGCGTTCGGCCAGGAGCCGTACACGGACCTGGACGTCGACACCGCCCGCAGCTTCCTCTCCGAGGTCGACCGCCTGGCCCGCGAGGACCTCGCGGCCAGCTACCTGGACAGCGACCGCAATCCCCCGGTCTTCGACCCGGCGACGCACACCGCGCCGCTGCCGGAGTCGTTCAAGAGGTCGTACCAGGCGTTCATGGACTCCGAGTTCTGGCGGCTGGACCTCCCCGAGGACCTGGGCGGCACCAACGCCCCGCGCGCCCTCTGGTGGTCGCTCGCCGAACTGGTCCTCGGCGCCAACGCGCCGGTCTGGATGTACTCCTCCGGCCCCTCCTTCGCCCACGTGCTGCACGTCGAGGGCACCGAGGACCAGAAGAAGTGGGCCAAGCTCTTCATCGACAAGCAGTGGGGCTCCACGATGGTGCTCACCGAGCCGGATGCCGGCTCGGACGTCGGCGCCGGCCGCACCCGCGCGGTCCAGCAGCCGGACGGCTCCTGGCACATCGAGGGCGTGAAGCGCTTCATCACCTCCGGTGAGCACGACCTGAGCGACAACATCGTGCACTACGTGCTGGCCCGACCGGTCGGCGTCGAGGGGGTCGGTGGTCCGGGCACCAAGGGGCTGTCCCTCTTCGTCGTGCCGAAGTTCCACTTCGACGCCGAGACCGGTGAGCTGGGCGAGCGCAACGGCGTCTACGCCACCAACGTCGAGCACAAGATGGGCATCAAGGTCTCCAACACCTGCGAGCTGACCTTCGGCGAGCACGGCGTACCGGCCAAGGGCTGGCTGCTGGGCGGGAAGCACGACGGCATCCGGCAGATGTTCATGATCATCGAGTACGCCCGGATGATGGTCGGCACGAAGGCGATCGCCACCCTCTCCACCGGCTACCTCAACGCCCTGGACTACGCGAAGAACCGGGTGCAGGGCGCCGACCTGATCCAGCAGGCCGACAAGACCGCGCCCCGGGTCACCATCACCCACCACCCGGACGTCCGTCGTTCGCTGCTGATGCAGAAGTCGTACGCCGAGGGGCTGCGGGCGCTGGTCTGCTACACCGCCACCTGGCAGGACAGGATCGCGATCACCGGGGCGGCCGGCGACGAACCGGCCACCAAGCTGGCCAAGCGGGTCAACGACCTGCTCCTGCCGCTGGTCAAGGGCGTCGGGTCGGAGCGGGCGTACGAACTGCTCGGTCACGAGGCGCTCCAGACGTACGGTGGCTCCGGCTTCCTCCAGGACTACCCGCTGGAGCAGTACGTCCGGGACGCCAAGATCGACACCCTGTACGAGGGCACCACCGCGATCCAGAGCCTCGACCTGATCTTCCGGAAGATCGTCCGGGACAACGGCAAGGCCCTGACCACCGTCGCCGGTGAGATCCAGGAGTTCATCAGCACCGAGGCCGGTAACGGGCAGCTCAAGGAGGAGCGGCAGGCGCTCGGCCGGGCGCTCGCCGAGATCCAGCACATCCTCGGCGTGCTGACCGGCTGGCTCGGCGAGGCCCAGGCCGGTGACGCCCGCAGCCTCTACAAGGTCGGCCTGAGCAGCCGTCGTTTCCTGCTCGCCCTCGGCGACCTGGTCGTCGGCTGGCTGCTCCAGAAGCAGGCCGACGTGGCGCTGAAGGCGCTGGCCGGCGAGGTGTCCCCTGCCGACCGGGCGTTCTACACCGGCAAGGTGGCCGCCGCCCGGTTCTTCGCCCGCGAGGTGCTGCCCCGCATCGGCGCCGACCGGCGGATCATCGAGGGCGCCGACCTGGACATCATGGACCTCCCGGAGGAGGCGTTCTGATCCGCAGCCCGAGGGTGTGACCCGCAATGGGGCCGATACCGCGCTGTCCGATCGTCCGGATGCCGCGGTATCGGCCCCGTTGAGTTGATCACCCTGCGCTTGATGCCACGGTATCGGCCCCACAGCGTTGTTCATGTGCGCTGATGCCGAGGCGTCCGCCCCGTTGAGCTGGTCGTGGCTGTCCGGTGGCCGGCCGCCGCGCGCCGCTGGGATGGCCTCCCACTGCCGCCGAGCCGATGGCCGACGACCGGCGGGTCGTGGCGGCGTAGGCCGGCGCGGGAGGCCGGACGGAGCGGGATTCGCCGGGTCCGATCCGGTAGGCGGGCCGCTGGGCGGGTAACCCGCGCGGACCACGGGCACGCCCAACGGCCATCGCACGGGGGAGTGCAGCGCACATGGGTATTGGTAGCGGCATCTTTCTCATCGCGCTCGGCGCGATCATGACGTTCGCCATCCGGGCCAACGTCTGGTGGATCGACCTGCGCGCGGTCGGCTGGGTGTTCATCCTGGCCGGGCTGGCCGTGCTGCTCACCACGCTGTGGTTCTGGCAGGACCGGCGCAAGCGCGCGCGCACGCTCATCGTGGAGGAGAACCGGCTCTCCCACCCGACCGCGATGATGCCCCCGCCGCCCGACCCGCCGCCGCCCACCGCACCCCCGTCCTGACCGGCTCGCTGGCCGCCGGGGTCAGCCGCGTGCGGTGTGCCGGTCGACGATCGGGGTGCCGCCGGGGGCCAGTTCCGCCCACGGCACCGCCGCCCGGTGCACCACGAGATCGGTGGTACGCAGCCCCTCCCGGTCGGCCCGTTCCGGGTCGAGGAGCGCCGAGAGCAGCGAGATGCCCGGATTGTGGGCGACGAGCAGCACCGTGCGGGCCTCCGGTTCGACCGTCCGTACCAGGTCGAGCAGGTCGTCCGGGTGCGCCTCGTACGCGGCGGCGGCGTACCGCACCACCGGAGCCGTCCCCGCCGGGCCACCCTCCGGCGCGGACCCGGTCAGACCCAGCGCCACGTCGTGCCAGGTCTGCCTGGTCCGGCGGGCCGCCGAACAGACCACCACGTCGGGGAGCAGGGCCTGCCGGGCCAGCCAGGCACCGGCGGCAGCGGCGTCGGCGTGCCCTCGTGCGGTCAGCCGCCGCTCGACGTCGGGGCCGGTCCCGGGTTGTTCGGCCTTGGCGTGTCGCAGCAGCACCAGTGTCCGTGTCTCGGCCCCACCGTCCGTCATTCCCACAGCTTGCCTGATTGGCGCGCGTGTCGCCTGGGTATGTCGATGGGGCCACTCGCCCATCGATGCCCTCGATGGCCGTGGCGGGTGGGTAACGCCAGCTGACAGCCAAGGAGGCTACGTCATGGGCATCGGTGCCAGCATCTTCCTCATCGCGGTGGGTGCGATCTTCGCGTTCGCCGTCGACGCCGATCTGGGATGGCTCAACCTCGACGTGGTCGGCTGGGTGCTGATGCTCGCCGGTCTCGTCGGGCTGCTGACCACCCTCTACTTCTGGAACAGCCGCCGCCGCGCCGTGGTCACCACCGGAGTGCGTCAGGACCAGGTCGTCGCCGACCGGGTCGTGCCGGTGCAGGGCGACCGGGTGGTGCGTGAGGAGTACCGCGAGTCGCGCGGCCCGGGTTACCCGGTCTGACCGCGACCCAGGAACTCGGGGGCCCCGCAACGGCGCGGGGCCCCCGAACCTCTCCTGCCGGGGGCCGCGCCGGGATTCAGGAGAAGACGGCGAAGTAGATCGCGATGTGGTGGCAGAGGGCGGCGACCAGGGTGCAGGCGTGGAAGAACTCGTGGTGGCCGAAGACGGTGGGCCACGGGTTCGGTCGACGCAGCGCGTAGCAGACCGCGCCGATGCTGTAGATCGCTCCACCGGCGGCGAGCAGCACCAGCACGGTGACCCCGCCCCGGTGCAGGATCTGCGGGAGGATCGCCACCGACACCCAGCCGAGGGCCAGGTAGAGCGGGGCGGAGACCCAGCGCGGGGCGTGCGGCCAGATCAGCTTGACGGCCACGCCGGCCAGCGCCCCGCCCCAGACCAGGCCGAGCATCAGGGCGGCCGTCCGCCTGTCGAGCAGGAGCACACAGAGCGGGGTGTACGAGCCGGCGATGAACACGAAGATCATCGAGTGGTCCATCCGGCGCATGATCTGGTAGCCGCGCTCCGACCACACCCGGCGGTGGTAGAGGGCGCTGGTGCCGAAGAGACCGCACACGGTCACGCTGTAGATCAGGCAGCTCACCAGGGGGGCCCAGCCGGGGCGGGTGGCCGCGACGGCGCAGAGCACGATGCCGCAGACGAGCGCCACGAAGAACGCGTAGGTGTGCAGCCAGCCGCGCATCCGGGGCTTACCGATGTCGACCGGCTTGAGTCGAAGCGGTGCGGAGGTGGTCACGCAATCAGGTTACGGCACCGTAGGTTACTTTCAGGTAGTGCGACCCGTCACCACACCTGTCGAGTCCATCGCCCCTGGACGGCGCATCGATCGGGGAGTATGGCGGGATGCGGATGCGACCCGTGGGCCGGCACGCCCTGCTGCTGGACTGTGACGACCCCGGCCAGGTGGAGCAGTGGCGGGCCGAGCTGTGGCGTCGCCGGGAGGTCGGTGAGCTGAGCGCCGCCGAGATCGTCCCGGCCGCCGGCACCGTCCTGCTCGACGGGGTGCCCGACCCGGAGTCGACGGCCGCCCGGATCACCGGCTGGACCCCCGAGCCGGTCACCACCACGGCCACCGTCGCCACCGTCGACGTCCCCACCGTGTACGACGGGGAAGACCTCCCCCTGGTCGCCGACCACTGGCGGCTGACCGTGCCCCAGGTGGTGCAGCGCCTGGAAAGCACCGAGTTCCGGGTGGCGTTCTGCGGCTTCGCCCCCGGTTTCGGCTATCTGACCGGTCTGCCCCCGCAGTACGCGGTGCCCCGGCTGCCCACCCCGCGCCCCCGGGTGCCGGCCGGCTCGGTGGCCCTGGCCGGGCCGTACGCGGGGATCTACCCGACCGCCTCGCCGGGCGGTTGGCTGCTGGTGGGGCGGACCACGCTGACCCTCTTCGACGTGGCCGCCGACCCGCCGGCAACCCTCACCCCCGGCACCCGGGTCCGGCTGGTGACCGGGTGACCGGGGAGGGGACCGGGACCCGCCGGGCGGGGCAGCCACCTGGGCCGACCGGTGGGGTGATCGAGGTGCGGCGGGCGGGACCGCTTACCACGGTGCAGGATCTGGGGCGGTCCGGATGGGCGCACCTCGGCGTACCCCGGTCGGGGGCGCTCGATCCGGCGGCGCTGGCGCTGGCCAACCGGCTGGTCGGCAATCCGGCGGACGCCGCCGGATTGGAGCTGACCCTCGGTGGGTGTGAGCTGCGGCTGAACCGGGCCGGCACGGTGACGGTGACCGGGGCCGACGTCGACCTACGGGTGGACCACCGCCCCGGTGACGTGGGTCGGCCGCTGGCGGTGCCGGCGGGGGCGGTGCTGCGGATCGGGCCGCCCCGGCACGGGTTGCGCAACTGGCTCGCGGTCGACGGCGGGATCGCCGTCGCGCCGGTGCTCGGCAGCCGGTCCACCGACACCCTCTCCGGCCTCGGTCCGCCTCCGGTACGCGACGGCGACCTGCTCCCGCTCGGCCCGTCGGCCGGTCCACCCGCGCCGGTGGACTTCACCGTCGCCCGGCCGGTGCCGGACGAGCTGTGGCTGACCCTGCGCCCCGGCCCGCGCGCCGACTGGTTCACCGACGACGCGCTGACGTTGCTGCGCGGCACGGCGTACACGGTGAGTCCGGTGAGTGACCGGGTCGGTGCGCGACTGGTCGGCGCGGCGCTGCCCCGTGCGGTGGCCGGTGAGCTGCCCAGTGAGGGCGTGGTGCTCGGCGCGGTGCAGGTGCCTGCCGACGGCCAACCGTTGATCTTCCTGGCCGACCACCCGACCACCGGCGGCTACCCGGTGATCGGGGTGGTGGACGACGTGACCGGGCTCGCGCAGGCCCGACCGGGGACTACGGTGAGGTTCCATGGACCTCAACGCTGACCTCGGCGAGGGATTCGGCATCTGGCGGCTCGGCGACGACGAGGCGCTGCTCGACCTGGTCACCTCCGCCAACGTGGCCTGCGGCTTCCACGGCGGCGACCCGTCGACCATGCGGCGGGTCTGCGCCGCCGCCGTCGAACGCGGCGTCGCGGTCGGCGCGCAGGTCGGCTACCGCGACCTGGCCGGCTTCGGCCGCCGGCACATCGCGTACGGCTTCGACGAGCTACGCGACGACGTCACCTACCAGCTCGGAGCGCTCGACGCGTTCTGCCGGCCGTCCCGCACCCGGGTCCGCTACCTTAAACCGCACGGCGCGCTCTACCACGCGGCGGCCACCGACGAGGTGCAGGCCGCCGCCCTGGTCGCGGCGGTCAGCGGGTACGACCACGAGCTGCCGATCCTGTGCGCCCCCGGCTCCACCCTCGCCCAGCTCGCCGTCGGCGCGGGACTGCGGGTGGTCGCCGAGGGCTTCGCCGACCGGGGTTACCTGCCCAACGGCGCGCTGGTGCCGCGTACCGCACCGGGCGCGCTGGTCACCGACCCGGAGGAGGTGGCCGTCCGGGCGGTGCGGATGGCCACCGAGCGGACGGTGGTGGCGGTCGACGGGACCGTGGTGCCGTGCCCGGTCAGCTCGATCTGCCTGCACGGGGACAGCCCCGGCGCGGTCGCCTCGGCCGCCCTGGTGCGGGCCGCGCTGATCGACGCCGGGGTCACCCCCATCCCGTTCGCCTGACCGCTGCCGGCCGCTGCCTGCGCGGGTGACCGGGCCTCAGGTGTCCAGGCCGCGCAGCACCAGCGGCACGCGGGTCGCGCCGTGGTCGACGACCCGCACCGGGACGCCCCAGTCCTGCCGGGTCAGGTGGCAGGCGGCGTGTTCGACGTCGGCGTCGCAGGTGGCGGCCTGGGCGGTCACCTGGAGCACCCCCTGGGGTACGGCCGGGTCGACCACCAGTCGACGGGACAGTTCGGTGCCGGTGCCGGCCCCCTCGACCAGCAGCTCCGGCGGCGAGGCCGAGACGACCAGCCGGGTCGACGGTCCGTACGTCTCGTCCAGCTTCTGCCCCGGGGCCGGCGTGAAGATCACGTCGAGGGTCAGCTCACCGGCGGCGACCTCGGTGGGCCGGCGTTCCAGCCGGTGCCGGGGACCGTCCACCGTGTCCGCCCCGGCGGCGGTCAACGCGCCCGGGGCGAGCCGGGTCAACCGGTGCGCGGCCGACTCCACCACCAGCACCCCGCCGTCGGCGGTGAGCACCAGGTCGCTCGGCTCGGCCAGCCCGTCGGCCACCGTGGCGACCTGGCCGGTCGCCGGGTCGAAGCGGCGGACCGCGCCGTTGTAGGTGTCGGCGATCAGCACCGAACCGTCGGGCAGCGCGCACACCCCCAGCGGATGCTGGAGCAACGCCCGGTCGGCCGGCCCGTCCACGTGCCCGAAGTCGAACAGCCCCTGCCCGACGGCGGTGCCGAGGACGCCGTCCTGCACGAAACGGATCGCGCTGGTCTCGCTGTCGGCCACCCAGAGCCGCGCGCCGTCGGCCGAGACGGACAGGCCGGACGGCTGGGCCAGCCACGCCTCGGGCAGCGGGCCGTCGCGCAGGGCCTCGACGGTGGTGCCCGCGTACATGCCGGTGGTCCGCTTGATCGGGTCGAACCACCAGAGCTGGTGGATGCCGGCCATCGCCACGATGACCTTGTCGTCGTACCAGGCCAGGTCCCAGGGGGAGGAGAGGTCGACGGAGAGCGCGTCGTGGGCGTGGTCGTCGACAGTGGAGCGCCACTGCTTGCCGGTGCCGGCGACAGTGGTCACCTCGCCGGTGTCCAGGCGTACGCCGCGCAGCAGGTGGTTGACGGTGTCGGCGACCAGCAGGTCGTAGCCGGCCACCTCGGCGACGTGCGGGGGCAGCAGGCAGAGCCCCTGCGGCTCGGCGAAGCCCGCCGAGGCGGCCGGCCCGTCGACCCGACCCCGCTCACCGGAGCCGATCCGCCGGATCAGCGTCTCGCCGTCGGGGGCCAGCTCGACCAGGCTGTGCCGGGCCGAGTCGGAGACCAGCAGGCTTCCGCCGTCGCGCAGCACGGCCTTGCCGGGGAAGCGCAGCGTCGTCTCCGCATGTGTCGGCGGCACGTACGGGCCGTCGCCCCGGTGCAGGGTGCCCTTGGCCTGGTGGGTGGCGATCAGGTCGTCGACCAGCCGGATCAGCCCCTCGGCGTGTCCCTCGCCGGCCATCGTGGCGACCACGTACCCCTCCGGGTCGACCACCGCCAGGGTGGGCCACGCCTTCGCCGCGTACTGCTGCCACATGTCCAGCTCGGGGTCGTCGAGCACCGGGTGGTGCACGCCGTACCGCTCGACGGCGGCTGCCAACGCATCCGGGTCCTTCTCGTGCTCGAACTTCGGCGAGTGCACCCCGACGACGACCAGCACGTCGGCGTACTTCTCCTCAAGCGGGCGCAACTCGTCGATGACGTGCAGGCAGTTGATGCAGCAGAAGGTCCAGAAGTCGAGCAGGGTGATCTTCCCCCGCAGGTCGGCGAGCCTCAGCTCCCGCCCACCCGTGTTGAGCCACTGCCTGCCCCGCAGTTCGGGGGCCCGTACGCGCGGTGTCGTTCCCATGCCTGTCAGCCTGCCACGTCGCTCGTGGCCGGGCCGCGCATCGTGACCCGGACGACGGTCGCCGTCGTCAGTGGGTCAGGTCGACGGTGACGGTGACCCGGCCCCGGTCGTCCCGGCGGGCCACCGCGTGCCCGGCCCGGTCGACCCCATCGAGGTTCACAGAGATCGGGCCGCCCGCGCCCAGGAAGTTCCGCCACCACTGCTTGGCGTCGGGCATCGCGACCTGGATGACCACCGCATCGCCGGCCCGTCGGTACGCGACCGGCGTGCTGAACGTCCGCCCGGAACGGCGACCGGTGTAGGTAACCACGGCCAGGTGCCGCCGGAGGAACCGCCCCCAGCGTGGCGACGACCGCAGCGCCATGACCCGGGCGTTGAACGTCCGCGCGAACCCCGAGGGGAACGATCCTCGATGACCCATCCGGGCCCTCCGTCGTCGATAGGAAAGCTCTACGCCGACCGTAACACCGACCGGTCCCCGGGAACGTGAGCGAGAGCCGCGACTACCGGCGACATGGGGCCGGGGAGTGATACCGGCGTACATCGGTATGCCTGTCAGTCATATTTATGCCTGTCAGGCATACCGCTCTCCGGACACGGTGTGGGCCGCCGCCGCGCTGCGAGGGGCGAGGTGTGGGTCGCCGCCGCGCCCGCCAGGGACATGGTGTGGGTCGCCGCCGCCGTGCGGGAGGGGCAGCGGTCACGACGGAGCCGCGCGGGAGGGGTCCGACCCTGCCCGCGCGGCCTCAACAGCTGGTCAGCAGGGGCCGACCATCGTCTTCACGTCGTAGGCGGTGTCGACCCAGGTGTCGGCCACGTAGCCGGTCACGCCCGTCGCCGGGTTGGTGATCCGGTCCCAGGTGGACGACGGCCAGTAGCCGCCGCTGACGTACTCGCCGAAGGTGTAGCAGGAGATGTTCACCGTGGCGCCGTAGTTGACGGAGCCGGCGACGCCGTAGGTGGTGCCCGGCCCGGTACGGATGTTGAGTGACGGGTTGGCCAGGATCGTGCCGGTCACGCCGGCCGGCGGATCGCCGCCGCCGAGGCGGGCCACGGCGGCCTGCGCGGCGGACAGGTAACCGGCGTACGCGCCGTTCTTGTACGTCGACCAGGGCTGCCAGTTGCTGCCGCCGCTGGAGATGCTGTACGCGGCGTTGGCGTTGCACTGGGCGTTGTAGGCGCAGGTGTCGGTGACGGTGGGGTGGTAGCAGTTGTTGATCTGCCACAGCCCGCGGTCCCGGGAGCCGCTGGGGCAGCCGGCGGTGGGGCCGTTGGTGCCGACCGCCGACGGGTTGCAGGAGGACTCGGCCATCGCCACCGCCACGGCGGTTACCAGCGGGTTGTTCCGGAACCCGGCGGCGTACCCGACCTGCGCACACAGGTCGATGCCGGTGGCGGCCAGGCTGACCCGGCCAGCCTTCGCGCCGGTGGCCGGACCGCCGACGCTGGCGGGCTGAGCCTGGTCACCCGGCCGGGTAGCGGTCTTGGCCTGGTCGGCGGGGCGGGGGGCCGGCGCAGCCTGCTCGGTGGGGCGCTGCGCCGAGGCGGAGCGGGCGGCGGTGGAGGGTGCGGCGGTGGCGGGGGTGGGCACGGTGCTGACGCCGACGACGGCGACCAGTGCCAGGCCGAGGGCCAGTCGCACCCGGCGACCGTGCCGGAGTGCGGGGAGCGGAAGGGGGAGACGCATCGTGATCCTCTCGGCGGACGACCGGGGGGAGTCGGGCCGGGTGGGGGCGTCAGCGCCCGGTCCACTCCGGGTCGGCGTAGGACCAGCCGAGGTACGGCGCACCGGGCCAGCTCTGCGTGACGCGGCGGACGGTGGCCGCCGAGGTGATGTAGTTGCCGTTGCCCTCGGAGAGCATCACGTGGCCGTAGTACCCGTTGATCGACGCTGCGGCGTAGAAGACCAGTGCGCCGGCCGGCGGGGTGCCCGTGGTGCGGATCAGGCCGCGCGCGCTCAGCGAGTTGTAGTGCACGATGGCGGACGCGTAGCCGCTGGCGGCCCGGCCGTAGGCGTGCCCGACGAAGTTGTCGCACCAGCCGTCCCACTGGTGGTTGGAGTCGCCCAGGTCCCCGTTGGTGTACGCCTGGCCGATGACCGACCGCGCCCAGGCCAGCGCGCGGTCTTCCCGGGTGCCGGTGGGCGGCGGGGTGGTGGAGCACTCCGGCTCACCGGGCAGGTACTGGTTGAACCCCGGCGTGTTGGTGTAGAAGTCGCTGATCCAGCCGCTGGCCGGGTAGCTGATCTTGTGCCAGACGGAGTTGCCGGAGATGTTGCGCCCGCGTACCGCGCACTCGGCGACGAACCCGGTGCCGTCGCCGAGCAGCGCCACCGAGCCGGCGTTCGCGTCGTACGGGCTGGTGCGCACCGTCAGGCCGGCGCCGCCCGTACCGGCCACGCTGTAGCCGCTGATGCCGGCGAACGACGGCGAGGCCGTGCCCACCAGGACCAACGCGGTGACGGCGAAGGCGGCGAGGACCCGGCCGACGAGCCTCGACCGTCCTCGATGGGGCGTCGCACCCGGGGCGTTCGTACCGTTCGGCTGGTACACGCGGTTCTCCTGTCGAGAGTTCGGCACCGCCCCGGGATCGGGGCGGTGTAGCCGCCGGATGGTGACTCGTACGGTCCGATATCCCCGGGGCGAACGTCGATTTCGAACCGTTCGGATGCGTGTCGGACCCGACACAACCCGTGAGATCATATTCGCCGGTACCTATCCAGCGGGTGGCTGCTGCCGGGTCGATCCTGTCCCGGCACCCGCTTGTAAAGCACTGGCCTGACGGACGTTGACACCAGGGTTTACGCGCAGGGGAGGGCCCATGACGGGTCGAAGCGGACGGCTCGGCGAGCAGGTGCCCGGCGATGCCCGTCGCGACGAAGGCGATGCCCGCCGCGACGAAGGCGATGCCCGCCGCGACGAAGGCGATGCCCGGCATCACGAAGGCGAGGCCCTACACCGCGAATTCGTCGCCGATCTCGCCCGACTGCGGCGCGACGCCGGGCAACCGTCGCTGCGGAAGATGTCCTCGACCGCCCACTACTCGCACACCGCCCTGGCGAGCGTGCTGTCCGGCTCCCGGTTCCCGTCGCTGGAACTGACCATGGCGTTCGTCCGGGCCTGCGGTGGCGACGAGGCGACCTGGCGAGCCCGCTGGCACCGGGAGTCCGCGCCGAGCCAGGAGACCGGGTCGGCCACCCCCCGACCCGCCTCGGAGCAGCCGGCGTCGGGCCAACCGGCGTCGGAGCAACCGCTGTCGGGCCAACCGCTGTCAGGACAATCGACGTCGGCACGGCGATCGGCGGTGTCCCGGTGGGCGCTGGTCGCGACGGCGGGGCTGACGGTGCTCGTCGCCGGTTCGGTCGTTCCCCTGCTTGCCGACTCGGGTTCCCGGCCGGGCCGGCAGTCGGACCGACCGGCGGACGCGTCGACCCCGGCATCCACGACCGCCGCCGCTCCTGCCGCCGACGGGGCGGATCCGCAGGAGGAACGCTGCCAGGTCGACGCGGTCAGTGCGGAGACCGTCCCGGTCCCGGACCCTGACCCGAAACAGCCGCCGTACGGGAGCCTGACGCTGCGCTACTCGCCGCGCTGCCGGGCGGCCTGGCCGCTCTTCGTCTCCACCGAGCGGGTGCCGACCGGGGCGACCATCCGGCTCTCCGCCGCCCGCCCGTCCGACGGGGCGGTCAGCCGGTTCGACTACCCGTTCATGGTCAAACGTCAGGTGTACAGCGTGTTCGGCAACGTGCTGCGGACCACCGAAGGCTGTGTGTCGGTCACTGTCGACGTCACCGCCGCGGACAACCGCAACCTGCTGGCGAGCGCCCGGACCCCCTGCGTACGCCTCGGTGCCCGGACATGACACTGCCCTCCGCGCCAGCGCGGAGGGCAGTAATGGTCCGGTCGGTCAGACGTGCTGGGTCTCGGTCGTCGAGGGGTGCAGTTCGGCGGTGGTCTCCGTGACGAACCGGCCGGTGCTCGCGCTGCGGTGGACCTCGTGCTCCCCGTCGCTCCCGACCTGCTCGGTGGTCGTGTGCCGAGGGTCCCGCTCGGTGGTGCTCTCCCTGACGAACCGACCGCTGCGAGCGCTGCGGTTGACCTCGTTCTCGGCGCCTGCCATGGGGTGACCTCCTCGGGTGACGTCAGTGTGCTCTCTAGACTGCCCACTTCGGAGAACCCGAAACGCAGACGGCGGGGGCACGGTCGACCGTGCCCCCGCCGACGGTGCGCGCTACTGGCCGGCCGGCTTCAGGCAGAGCACCCGGTCGACTCCACCGCCCGGCAGCACCACGTGCGGCTGGGCGGGGTCGGTGCACTTCTCCTTGGCGTCCACCTTGGAGATGACCGTGAACGCGCCCGGTTCACTGCAGCCCGCCGCGCTCGCGCCGTTGCCGGACTGCTTGACGCAGGAGCCGACGGCCGGGTTGAAGGGGGCCGGCTTGTCGTCCGCACCGATCTTGCCGAGGAGCATCAGCAGGCCCAGCGGGACGGCCAGGATCAGCACCGCCACGATCAGCACCAGGGCGAGCACCCGCCCGTTGCGTACCTTGGGCGTGGGCTGTTCTTCGGCCTTCTGCTCCGGCTCCGGTTCCGGCTTGAACGCGTCGAAACGCCCCTGCCCCTGCTCCTGCTCGGGCTCGGCCGGCCAACCGGCGGGGCCGGCCTGCTGCCCGGCCGGTGCGAACTGCTGACCCGCAGGCGGGAACTGCTGCCCGGTGGGCGGGAACGGCGACGCGTAGCCGCCGTGCGCCGGGTCGTGCGCCGGGTGGCCGTATCCCGGCACGGGTGCGGCACCGGACGGGCCGCCACTGGTCGGGCCGCCACTGGTCGGCCGGGTGCCGAACGGCTCGGCCGGCCGGTCCGCCGGTCCGTGCGGCCGGGTGCCGTTCATCGGCCGGTTGCTGCCGGCCGGGTCGGCGAAGGCCGGGATGCCCCCACCGAACGCGGGCGGCGCGGACGAGGGCGCCTCGGCACCGAAGCCGTGCGCCCGGTCCTGGTCGTCGAAGCGGGGGCGCTCCGGCTCGTCGAACCGGGGCTGTTCGGGGCCGTCGAAGCGGGGCCGGTCCTGGTCGGCGAAGCGGGGATCGTGCTCGGGGCGGCGGGTGTCGTGCTCCTCCGCCTCGTCCACCGGCTCCGGGCGGGCCGGTCGCCCGTACACCCGGGGTTGCGGAACGGCCGGGCCTCCCGGACGCGCCTCCTGGTCGGACGGCGGAACGACCCGGCTGGCCATCGGCACCGAGGCGCTGGCGGAGGCCCGGCCGACGGCACCGGACTCCCCTCCGTCGGCCGTCGGCACCGAGGCGCGACCGGCGCTCTCGGACTCGGGGGAGAGCCGCTGGGCGGGCAGCGCCGGCCCGGCCGGCAGTTGCGGCTGCTCCACCGCGCCCCACGAGGCCGCCTCCCGGCCGTGCGGCTGCTCCACCGCGCCCCACGAGGCCGCCTCCCGGCCGTGCGGCTGCTGCTCGACGGGACCACCGAACTGGGCGGGCGGGACGTAATCGGCCGGTGGTGCGGCAGCCAGGCTGGCCCCGGGGACGCGCTGCTCCTGCGGTGGGAGCGGCACCGCGTTGGCCGGTGAGATGCCGGGGGCCGGCCCCGGCTGGTAGATCGGCTGGTCCTCGCCGCGCCGGGGCTCCCAGGCCCCCTCGGTGGGCTGGGCGGTCGGCTCGGCGCGGCCCCACGCCTGCTCGGGCGCCCACGGCTCGGCGTCCGGCAGGGCCGGGCGTGCGGCACCCGCCCACGGCGTCGGGTTGTGGTCGTCGGCGGCACCGGCCCAGGCGGGCGGGCCGTCCGGCGTGGCAACCGACGCGGCAGCCCGGGCAGGCTGCTCCGGTGCCGTCCAGGTCGCACCCGACTCCGGGCGGTCCTCCCGGGACGGTGCGGCGGCTGTGCCGCGGGGACCGGCCTGCGCCGGCCATTCCTGGCCCGACGCCGGATCGTCCTGGTGCTGCTGCTCGGGGCGGGCCGGAGCCCCGCCCGGCCAGGCATCGACGGCTGGCTGCTCGCGCCGACCCTCCCAACGGGCCGTGGCGGGCTCGTCCGGCGCCCCCCACTGTGGCTGCCGGTCGTCCTGCGATCCGTTCGGCCAGTCACCGGAGCGGTCGGCGTCGTCCGGGCCGGGCCGGTTGGCGGACCAGCCGCCGGAGCGGGCCGGGTCGTCCTCGGTGGACCAACGGTCGGTGACCGGAGCGCTGGCCGGCGGCACCTGGGCGCCCCCGTGGCCGCCGGACTCCGGCTGCGGCCAGGCCACCGTTGCCGGGTTCGCGGGCTGCGGCTGGGCGGGTACGGGTACCGAGGCCCGACCGGCGGGGCGGTGCGTCTCGTCGGGGTGGGACGGAGCACCGGCGGCCCAGCCACCGGAGGTGCCCGGCGCGTCCTGGGGGTTGGCCGGCCAGCCGTCCCGCGCCGGTTCGGTCTCGGCCCGGTCGTCGGCGGGCCAGCCGTTACCGCGGGCCTGGTCGGCCCGGTCGTCGGCCGGCCAGCCGCCGGAGCGGGTCGGCTCGTCCTGCTGGGGTGCGGGTGCGGTGCCCCAACTGCTGGCGCCGGGGGTTTCCTGCTGCGCGGCGTCCTGACCAGGCCAGCCGGTGGGAGCGGGCGGAGCCGGATCGGCCGGAGTGGACCAACCACCACCGGCCGGGTTGTCGGGCTGCGGCACCCGGGCCGCCCCGCGGACGCCTGCCTCGGGTTGTGCCCAGGCCGGGGCGGGTTGCTCGGCCTGGGCCCAGCCGGGCGGGCTCCACGCCTCGGTCGGCTCGGACTGCTGGGGAACCTGCGGGCCACCCCAGGCCGCCGGCTGGTCCGGGGTGGACCAGGACGGGCCGGTCGGATTGGCCCGTCCGGTGGGGGGCGGTGGCGCCCAGCCGAGGTCGGGTGTGGCGGGAGTGCCGTACCCGGGGTCCTGCTGCGGCTGTCGGTCGCCGTACGGCGCCGGTCCACCGGAGCCCGGCGGCACCTCGTCCGGCTCCTGGCCGGGGCGGTGCTGGCCCTCGGACGTCATGGGTGCGCCTCCTCCATCACATGTCGGCCGCCGATGCCGTCCGTCCGGTCGGCTGCGTCACCGGTGCCCGGCCGATTCGGCCGTGCGGGCTCCCCGCACGGTAGCCGGTTCGCGCGCGGGGCACCCAGGGAGCACCGGCCGTCACTCCGCGTCGCCGGACGGTGTCGATCGGCATCCATCCGGCGCGATCGGTGTCCAGGTCGGCGGGTGGCGACCGGAACCACCGTACCGGGCGTCGTGGCGAGGTGGAATCCCGGTCTCGACGGGCCCGAAACGCCGAACGACCCGCCCGGGGCCGGGCGGGTCATCGATCTGGGGGAGGTGGGAGAGTCGCTGCCGCATCAGCTCATGTGACGCTGGGCGATCGCGAGGATCTCCTCGCGGACCGCCGGCGAGTTGGCGGAACGCAGTGCGTGCTCGATGGCACGGGCCCGACGGTTGGCGTCACGACGGGTGCGGATTCGCTCGATCATGCTCATGGTGTGTCTCTCTTCCGGCTATTCGGTTGTCAGCCCCTGATGACTCCATTGAACACCAACCGACCGCCGCCTGCCATCGATTGTTAGGTGAGCTGAGACACCCGCCTAAGGATCGTAGGTCAAGGAGGGATCTAGGCCACTGTTTCTTCCCTGGATGGCAACGGCCGGTGTGTCAGGAGTTCACCCTGGGCACACCGGCCGTCGCCGCACGTCGCGTGATCAGGTCCAGGCGAGCAGGGCCGCCTCCGGGTCGGCGAGGAAGTCGCCGATGTCGCGCAGGAACTTCGATCCCAGCTCGCCGTCGACGATCCGGTGATCGAAGGAGAGCCCCAGCGTGGTCACCTGGCGTGGCTTGACCTTGCCCTTGTGTACCCAGGGCAGTTCGCGGACCGCGCCGAAGGCCAGGATCGCCGCCTCCCCGGGGGGAAGGATCGGGGTGCCGGTGTCGACTCCGAAGACCCCGACGTTGGTGATCGTCAACGTACCGCCGGACATGTCCGCCGGGGAGGTCTTCCCCGCCTTGGCCGTCTGCACCAGGCCCGTCATCGCATCTGCCAGCTCACGCAGCGTGAGTCGTCCGGCGTCCTTGATGTTCGGCACGATCAGACCGCGCCCGGTGGCCGCCGCGATGCCCAGGTTGACGTACTCCTTGACGACGATCTCGTCGCCCGCCCAGGTCGAGTTGACCATCGGGTGCCGCTTGACCGCCAGCAGCACCGCCTTGGCGACCAGCAGCAACGGCGAGACCCGGACCTCGCGCCACTCCCGCCGGTCACGCAGCCGGTCGAGCGCCTTCATCGCCCGGGTCACGTCCACTGTCAGGAACTCCGTGACGTGCGGAGCGGTGAACGCCGAGCGGGACATGTTCTCGGCGGTGAGCTTGCGTACCCCCTTGACGGGGATGCGCTGCTCGCGGTCCGCGCCGAAGCTCGCGGCCGCCGTGACCGGTGGGGCCGCCGCCAGCGGCTCGGCCGCCGTCGTGCTCCCGTTCGCCGCCGCGTGTACGTCCTCCCGCGTGATCGACCCGAGCGGACCCGACCCGCTCAGCGTGGCCAGGTCGATCCCGAGATCCTTCGCAAGCTTCCGCACCGGCGGCTTCGCCAGCACCGGCCCGCTCGTACCCGGTCGATCATGGAGGGATGGTGCCTGGCTTGCGGGGGTAGGGGTGATTTTGTCACCCACCACAACTCCATGATCGACGGAGTGGGGAGTCGTGGGGGATTTGCGGGGGCGGCGTTTTGCGGAGGTGGTACGCGGCCCGTAGCCGACCAGGACGGCGGTACGGCCACCGGGGGCGGGACCACCGATCATGCCCGGCTCGACGGCGCCCTCGGCGGGAGCCAGCTCGACTGCGGCCAGCGCGGCGGCCGAGGGGGTGGGCAGGGCGGAGCTGGGGGCGGCGGTGGTGGACTCGGCGATCGGGCCGGCGCCGGGGTCGGTGTCGATCGCGATGATCGGGGTGCCGACCTCGACCGTGCTGCCCTCCGGGTGGAAGATCGACCGCACCTCGCCGGCCCACTTCGCCGGGATCTCGACGGCAGCCTTGGCCGTCTCGACCTCGACGATCGGCTGGTTCAGCTCGATGACGTCGCCCACCTTGACCAGCCAGGCGAGGATCTCGCCCTCGGTCAGGCCCTCACCCAGGTCGGGCAGGTTGAACTCCTTGATCCGGGACATCGCGCTCACCAGCCGAAGGAGCGGTCGACGGCGTCGAGCACCCGGTCGAGGTCGGGCAGGTACTCCTCCTCCACCCGGCTGGCCGGGTAGGGGGTGTCGTAGCCGGTCACCCGCAGCACCGGGGACTCCAGGGAGTAGAAGCACTCCTCGGTGATCCGCGCCGCGATCTCCGAACCCAGGCCCAGGTTGCCGGGGGCCTCGTGGACGACCACGCACCGGCCGGTGCGCCGCACCGACTCGTACACGGCGGTCAGGTCCAGCGGGGAGAGCGTGCGCAGGTCGACGACCTCCAGCTCCCGGCCGTCCTCGGCGGCGGCGGTCGCCGCCTCGATGCAGGTGCGCACCATCGGGCCGTACGCCAGCACGGTGGCGGCGGTGCCCGGCCGCACCACCCGGGCGGAGTGCAGCGGGTACGCCCCGGACAGCGGGGCGTCCAGCTCGACCGGGCCCTTCTCCCAGTAGCGCCGCTTCGGCTCCAGGAAGACGATCGGGTCGTCCGAGGCGATGGCCTGCTGGATCATCACGTACGCGTCCTGCGGGTTGGCGCAGGTCACCACCTTCAGACCGGCGGTGTGCGAGAAGTACGCCTCCGGCGACTCGGAGTGGTGCTCCACCGCGCCGATGCCACCGCCGTAGGGAATCCGGATCACCATCGGGATGGTGACCTTGCCCTGGGAGCGGTAGTGCATCTTGGCCACCTGCGACACGATCTGGTCGTACGCCGGGTAGACGAAGCCGTCGAACTGGATCTCGCAGACCGGCCGGAAGCCCCGGATGGCCAGGCCGACGGCGGTGCCGATGATGCCGGACTCGGCCAACGGGGTGTCGATCACCCGCTGGTCGCCGAAGTCCTTCTGCAACCCGTCGGTGATCCGGAAGACGCCGCCGAGCTTGCCGACGTCCTCGCCCATGATGACGACCTTCGGGTCGTTCTCCAGAGCCCGGCGCAGGCCGGTGTTGAGGGCCTTGCCGAGGGTGAGCGTCTCCGTGGCCATCAGTGCGCGCTCCCCTCGAACGACTCCAGGTACCTGCTGAACTGCGCCCGCTGCGCGTCCACCTCGGGCGACCCGTGCGGGTAGACGTGGTCGAACATCGACACCGGGGCCGGGTCGGGGAGTTCGAGCACCCGTTCGCGCAGGTGCACCGACTCGGCGCGGGCCTGCTCGTCCACCGACGCGAAGAAGTCGGCGTCGGCGATCTGCTGCTTGTCGAGGAACGCCTTCATCCGGGCGATCGGGTCCTTGGCCTGCCAGGCCTCGACCTCGCTGGCGATCCGGTAGCGGGTGGGGTCGTCGGAGGTGGTGTGCGCCCCCATCCGGTAGGTGTACGCCTCGATCAGGCTGGGGCCCTGGCCGAGCCGGGCGTTGTCCAGCGCGTGCCGGGTCACCGCGTACGACGCGAGCACGTCGTTGCCGTCCACCCGGACGCCGGGGAAGCCGAAGCCCCCGGCCCGGCGGTAGAGCGGCACCCGGGTCTGCCGTTCCAGCGGTTCGGAGATGGCGTACTGGTTGTTCTGGCAGAAGAAGACGAGCGGGACGTTGAAGACGCTGGCCCAGACGAACGACTCGTTGACGTCGCCCTGGCTGGTGGCGCCGTCGCCGAAGTAGGCGATCACCGCCTCGCCGTCCTCGGTGCCGGTGCGGCCGTCCATGTGGACGCCCATGGCGTACCCGGTCGCGTGCAGGGTCTGCGCCCCGATGACGATCGTGTACATGTTGAACTTGAACTCGTTCGGGTCCCAGCCGCCCTGGTCGACGCCGCGGAACAGGCCGAGCGGCATGATCGGGTCGATGCCCCGGCAGTAGAGCACGCCGTGTTCCCGGTAGGTCGGGAAGGCCATGTCCTGGCTGCGCAGCGCCCGCCCGGAGCCGACCTGGGCCGCCTCCTGGCCGAGCAGCGAGGCCCAGAGGCCCAGCTCACCCTGCCGCTGCAGTGCGGTCGCCTCGGCGTCGAGCTTGCGGACCAGCACCAGATCGCGGTAGAGGCCGCGGTACTCCTCGTCGGTGAAGTCGACGCGGTACTCGGTGCCGTCCGGGCCGACGGCGCTCTCGATGCGCTCGCCGGTCGGGGTGAGCAGCTGTACGAGTTCCGGCTCGCCGGTCGCGGCGGTTCGCCGGGACCGGGGTGCGGCTCGCCGGCCGCGGCTGGAGACCGCAGGGTCGCCCTTTGCCATCCGTCTCTCCCTGTCGTGTCTGTGCCCGAGCCGGGGGGTCACCCGTCCGCGCACAACGTGCGCCGGCCCGGCTGTTGCCGGACTGGTTCCTGGCGGCCGTGCCTAGCCCCGGTGGGGGTTGCCGCGCGGCCTGAGCCGGATCCATGGGTAGAACCCGGTTCGGGAGCGCCGGCGACCAGCTACGCCTGCCACGGGGTACGCGGAGGTGCGGCTGCGTTGCCGTCGTGCCTGAATGATTGCAGAGGAGGTGAGCGGCCCCACAGTATGGCCCTCCCGCCGGTGGGACGATGTCCGCTTCATGACGCGTGGACTCTTTTGTCGGTATGGCCGAGTGGCCACGACGGACTTTTTGTGTGTCGACACGCTGTGGTGCCTGGTGAACTGGGCGTCACTGGGTCAAGCTGACGTGGTCGATGGGCGTTTAGCGCATAATGTCCGTTCAGGTCCGGGCTGTCCACCGACGATGGTGTCCAGGTCGACGAGGGAGTGGTGCGGTGTCCGAGCATGGTGACGGTCCTCCGGTCCCGCTCCTCGGCCGGCACCGGGCCGGTGGAGGCAGCTACCGGCGGATGATCGGCGTCCACCGGGCCCCCGGCCTCGGTGGGCCACACCGTGGCTACCTGTTCACCGTCGCCCTGCTCGCCGGGGCCGCCTCGATGCCCGTGCTCGCCGCGATCAGCACCGGATCGGCCACCGTGGGCAGCACCGCGCTACCGGACGGCGGCACCCCGTTCCTGCCCACCCCGTCGGTCGGCCCGGTGGTCGTACCGGTGCCCGCCACCGGCCAGCCGGCCCTCCCGCCGACCGTCGCACCGCCGCCGCCCGTTCCGGCTGCCGCCCCGGCCCCGCCCACCGTGGACGCCGGCTCCGCCCACCGTCCCGCTCCGCCACCCGTCACCACGCCCCGACCGATCCGCCGGACGTCCCCGCCGACCGGTCCGTCCCGTCCCGCACCCACCGCCGCACCGAGCGCGGACCCGAGCCCGACCGCCGAGCCGACGGCCACCCTCTCCGAGCCACCGCCGGACCCGTCGCCGACCTCGGCGCCCCCCGACACCCCGCCGTCCGAGCCCACCCCTCCGCCCGAGCCCACCCCGTCGCCTGAGCCCACCCCGTCGTCCGAGCCCACACAGGTGCCCGAGCCCACCCCGACACCGGGCCCCACCGTCACGGTCACCCTGATCCCCACGGCGCGCCCCCGGCCCACCGCGACGGCGATCCCCACCCGCGCGCCCCGCGCCCTGCGCCCGTTGGACGAAGCCCGCCCCGTGCCCCGCGTCGGCCCGGATCCGGCCCGCCCGCCGGCCCGGCCCGCGCCCCCGTCGGCCACTCCGGCCCCCGCGCCGCTGGCACCCGCCGTGCCCGCGCCGACCGGCCACGACACCACCGGTCCCGACGGTACGGTGACGGTCGACGCCGCAGGCTGAGTCGCAGCGTCGTCGCGTGAGGGCGGGACGGGCCACCATGATCAGATTGTGATTTCGCGTACTCGTATCGGCGTGTCGTCTGCAGAATCGCAATCTGATCTTGAGGCCACTCTGAGCCGCGCGGTTCGGATGCCGACGGCCGACCCGTCGACCACCACGGCGTGCCGGGTCAGGCGGAAGGGATTGGGGGCGGAACGCTGAGCACGCGCGACGAGGGCGGCGACCGGCCGGCGACGACCCCCGGACGTACCCCGGTCGACGGCGACCCGGCTGTCCCTGCTCCGGCCGGACCGGCTCCGGCCGGACCCGCTCCAGCCGGGGGCCTCCCGGTTGCCGCCGAGCGGACCGCATCCGCCCCGGTGGAGGCCGAGCCGGTCGTGCCGGCAGGGGCGGTGACCCGGGCGGCCCGGGTGGTGACCGAGTTGACCGCGCCGGCCGTGCTGGTCAGCGGGCTGACCGTGCTGATCGGCTGGCACAGTGCCGGTGGGGCGCGTGGGCTGGCCTGGGGGCTGCTCGCCACGGTCTTCGCCGCCGGCGTCCCGTTCGCCTACATCATGGGTGGGGTGCGGCGGGGCCGACTCACCGACCATCACATCGGACGCCGCGAGCAGCGCCGGGTACCGCTGCTGCTCGGGCTCGCCTCGGCCGCCGCCGGGCTGGCGCTGCTCGCGGCGCTCGATGCGCCGCGGTCGGTGCTGGCCCTGGTCGCCGCCGGGGTGGTCGGTCTGGTGGTGGCGGTGTCGGTGAGCCACTGGTGGAAGATGTCGATCCACTCGGCGGTGGCCGCCGGCACGCTCGTGGTGCTGCTGCTCACCTTCGGTCCCCGGTTGCTGCCGGCCGTGCCGCTGCTCGGTCTGGTCGGCTGGTCCCGGGTGCGGCTGCGTGACCACACCGTCGCCCAGGTCGTGGTGGGTGCGCTGGTGGGCGGCCTGGTGGCCGGGGTGGTCTACGGCCCGCTCTTCTGAGGCTCCCACCCCGAACCGGGTGACCGGCCGGGTCGGTCGGGCGGGCGGTGGCGCGGCCGGGGTTCGCGGGAGGCGGCGGGCGGCTCAGGGCTCAGGGCTCAGGGCTCAGGGCGGAGCATGGGTGGGTGGAGCCGGGTGGCCGGGCCCCGGCGGAACAGTTGGGCGGGTCGCCCCCGGTCGCCCTCGGTGGCCCGGCCCGCAGGGCTGACGAATCCGGGGGTTCCGGTGACCTTGCGGTGGAAGTTGCGCGGGTCCAGCCGGGTGCCCCAGACCGTCTCGTAGACGGCCCGCAGTTGGGCCACGGTGAACTCGGGCGGGCAGAAGGCGCTGGCCAGCGGGGTGTACTCCAACTTGGCGCGGGCCCGTTCCAGACCGTCGGCGACGATCCGGTCGTGGTCGAAGGCGAGCTCACCGGGGGTGAGCCGGGCGACCGGCGCCCAGTCGGCCGAGGCGGCGTCCGAGCCGGCCACCGGGGTCGGCAGGTCGGGTAGCAGGGCCAACCAGGCCACGGTGACCACCCGTCCGCGCGGGTCGCGCCCGGGTCGGCCGTACGTGCCGAGTTGTTCCAGGTGGCCCGCCGGTTCGGGCAGCCCGGTCTCCTCGGTCAACTCCCGGACAGCGGCGTCGGGCAGGTCCTCGTCGATGCCGACGAAGCCACCGGGCAGCGCCCACCGACCCTCGTCCGGCGGGACGCCCCGGCGGACCAGCAGCAGGTGCAGCTCGTCGGCGCGGACGGTGAGCACCACCAGGTCCACCGTCACGGCGAAGGGCGGGTAGTCGGTCATCGCTTTATCACCACCTTGACGATAAGTTACCAGATCGTTTATCGTCATGGAGACGAAAAAGGGGAGGATGCGAGACATGGCCGACGTGACGAGACGACTCTTCCTGCGCCACCTGCGCGGGACACCCACCAACTGGGTACGGCTGCACGTCGACGGACGGGTCCGCCGGGAGGGGACCGGCCAGTCGTTCTGGTACCGGCCGCTGACCGCCGTGCTGAGCGAGGTGCCGGTGGACGACCGGGAACTGCCCCTGCTCTTCCACGCCCGGACCGGTGACTTCGCCGACATCACCGTCCAGGCCACCGTGACCTACCGGGTGGCCGACCCGGCGCTGGCCGCCGCCCGGCTCGACTTCTCGATCGACCCGCGCACCGGCCGGTCCCGGTCCCGCCCGCTCGACCAGGTGGCCACGCTCCTGGCCGAGCTGGCCCAACAACCCGCCCTCGACCTGCTCGCCCGGGTGCCGCTGGCCGAGGCGCTGACCACCGTCGCACCGGTCCGCGAGGCGGTCTCCGCCGCCCTCGGTGCCGAACCCCGGCTCGCCGACATCGGTGTGGCAGTGGTCAGCGCCCGGGTGGTCGCCGTCCGGCCCGAACCCGAGCTGGAACGCGCCCTGCAGACCCCCACCCGGGAGGCCGTGCAGGTGCAGGCCGACCGGGCCACCTACGCCCGCCGGGCGCAGGCCGTCGAGCAGGAACGCGGGATCGCCGAGAACGAGCTCCAGAACAAGATCGAGCTGGCCCGGCGGGAGCAGCAGCTCGTCGAGCAGCACGGGGCGAACACCCGCCGCCGGGCCGAGCTCGACGCCGCCGCCGAGCTGGCCACCGCCCACGGCAAGGCGGAACGGGAGCAGGTCGCCAACGCCGCCGCCGCCGGACGCGCCCGGGTGCTGGCCACCGCCGAGGCGGAGAAGGACCGGCTGCTCGCCGGCGGTGCCGCCGACCGGGAACGGGTGCTCGCCCTGGCCAAGGCCGAGACGGTACGCGCCGTCGGCGCCGCCGAGGCCGAGGCGGAGGCGGCGAAGCTGGCCGCGTACGCCGAACTGCCGCCGGCGGTGCTGCAAGCCCTCACCGTCCGCGAACTCGCCGGTCAGCTCCCGCAGATCGGCCAGCTCACCGTCACCCCGGACCTGCTGGCCGACCTGCTCGGCCGGCTCACCGGGCCGGTCGGGGCGGTCGAGCGGCTCACCGGGCGAGCCGGGGCGGTCGAGCGGTGAGCGGCACGCTGGCCCCCCGGGTGGTGGTGGTCCGCCGCCCCAGCGAGTTGGACGAACTGCTCGCCCGGCACGGCACCCGGGCGGCCGCCCAGTGGTACCTGCGCGCCCGGGGCCGGGACCTGGCCGAGGTGATCGACCGGCACGAGGCCCTTCAGGCGGCGCTGACCGCTGTCGGGGCCGCCGTCCCCGCCGACTGGCGGCGCGGCACGGTGGACCGGGACGACCTGCCCCGGTTCCTGTTCGGTCCGGAGGACGTGATCGTCGCCGTCGGCCCGGACGGCCTGGTCGCCAACGTGGCGAAGTACCTCACCGGGCAGCCCGTCGTCGGCGTCGACCCGGAGCCGGGCCGCAACGCCGGGGTGCTGGTCCGGTGCACAGGCGACCAGGTGGCCGCGCTGCTGCCGGCGGTGGTCGCCGGGGCCGCGCCGCTGCGCCACCGGGCGATGGTCCGGGCCACCCTCGACGACGGCCAGGAGCTGGTCGGCCTCAACGAGGTGTACGTCGGGCACGCCTCCCACCAGTCGGCCCGCTACCTGCTCGACGTCACCGCGGACGACTGCCCCCGCCGGGAACGGCAGTCCTCCTCCGGGGTGGTCGTCGGCACCGGCACCGGGGCGACCGGCTGGTGTGCCTCGATCGCCCGGGACCGGCCGACCGCCGCCCCACCGCCCGCCCCGCAGGAACCGGCCCTGTGCTGGTACGTGCGGGAGGCGTGGCCCTCCCCCGTCACCGGGGTCGACCTGGTCGCCGGCCGCCTCGACGGCACCGACGCGCTGGAGCTGACCGCCGAGTCCGACGGCCTGGTGGCCTTCGCCGACGGGTTGGAGGCGGATCGGCTGGCGCTGCGCTGGGGCCAGCGGATCCGCCTCGACGTCGCCCCCGGCCGACTGGCCCTGGTCGAGCCGTAGACCGTCAGGCGCTCAGGGGGTGTCGTCGCCGAGACGCTGCCGGTTGGCCTCGATCCAGGCGTCCAGGGCGACCGGGTCGTCCGGGTCGACGCCGTCGGCCATCAACTGGGCCACCGCCGCCGTCGCCGGGCTGCGTCGCTCGCCTGTCGAGTAGAGCCGGGCGAACTCCGGCACCAGCTCCTCGATCGCCTCGTCGGTCTGGGTGGCGGCCCGTTCGGGCAGCCCCCGCCGCCGGGCCGCGAACGCCGCCCAGGCACGCAGCACCCGGGGCAGCAGCGCCGCGTCGTCCATGTCCAGCACGGCCCGCCGGTGCACCCAGTCGAGCAGGAACAACCCGGCCACGGCCGGACTCCACCGCAGCGGGTCGGCATCCGGGAAGCTCGCCGAGTGGTCGAAGAGCAGACCCAGGCAGAAGTGCAACGAGGCCAGCTCGGCGTCGCTGTCGAGGGTGTTCAGTCCGTGCCGGGCCGCCTCGGGGGAGGCGAGGAAGGCCCGTACCAGCGCGGTGCGCTCGTCGGCGTCGAGCGGCTCCGCGACACCCTCGGTGGTGTCGGCGTCCGTCCCGGGCAGCACCGCCAACCGCGCCCCGACCAGCGCCCGGTCGGTGGCGAGCGAACCCTCGGCGGGCAGGTCACCGAGGTCGTCGGTGATCGCCAGGTGGCGGCGCACCTCGCCGTGCATCCGGGCCGGGTCCTCCTCCCGGAACCAGGTCAGGTCGTCGTCGGCGCACATCTGCCGGACCTGGTCCAGGATCCGTTCGGCCGGCCCACCGACGAAGACGTCCTTGGTGATGCCGATGTTGTGGTCGACAAGCGCCACCAGGGCGTGCTCCGGGCCGCCCAGCTCGTCGTCGTAGGCGAAGGTGGCCAGGTAGGAGGTCTGGTCGCCGAACACGTCGCCGTACGACCAGGTGCCGGTGAGGCGGACCCGGCCGAGCTGACCGGCCCAGGCCGGCGCCTGCGCACCGGGGCGGACCTTCGCCGCGCCCTCGGCATCGGGCACCAGAGCGGCGAAGACCTGGCGGATGGTGGTGGCGGCGGCCGTGCGGCGACGGGAGGTGGCGGCGAGGAAACCGGAGACGAAGTCCCGGACCGCCGTCTCCCGGTCGGTCTCGGCGATCGCGTAGACGCTGCCCAGCAGCGCCGTGCCGAGCATCTCGGCGTCGAGCGCGCAGTCCAGCCTGGTCACGTCGCGGGCCGCGGAGAGCACCGCGTCGTAGGGGGTCTGTGGCGTGGCCATGGCACGACCCTACGCCGCCGCGCCGCCCCGGACACCCGTGCCGACGGCGGCGTTCACCGGCGGGTGGCCGGGCGTTCGTCGACGGGTGGCGTTCGGCCGCCCGCGCCCGGTCGGGTGCCGGTCAGCGGGCGGCGTCCTGCCAGGCCTGACGGGCGAGGGCGTACCGGTCGATGATGACCCGGACGGGGATGAGGACGTACTCCGCGCCGATCCGGGCGACCGCTTCGGTCAGCCGCTGTTCGGCCCGCTGCCGGGCCCGCCGGGCCGCCCAGCGGACCACCGGCCGGGTCACCGCCGCCACCAACAAACCGGCGAGCAGACCACCGAGCAGGAGTACGGTCGGCAGCGGCGCCTCGCCCACCCGTGGGTAATCCAGCGCCGGCAGCCCGAGGGCACGCAGCGCGTAGCCGAGCACCAGCCAGCCCAGCCCGGCCACGGCGGCGAGGGTGACCAGCCACTGGAGGGCACCCACCAGCCGCCACCAGGCGGGCCGGCGGTCCATCCCCAGGTCGGTGCCGGCGACCGCCCCGTCCAACGCGTCCGGCAGGTCGGCCAGCCGGGACCGGGCGGCGGCGGTCACCGCGGCCGGCCAGGGTGCCGGCAGCTCCCCGCCGGACCTGTCGCCGACCGCGCGGATGGCCAACCCGAGGGCGGACTGTTGGGCGGCCGTCGGTTCGGGTACCGAGGTCGCCCCGAGCAGTGGCTGCTCCGGCTGCTGCGGGTCGGTGGACGGGCCGGGCAGGTGCAGCCGGCGCAGCGGGTCCGGGCGCAGCCTGCGCCAACCGCGTACCAGCGGCCAGCCGGTGGTCCCGCCGGCCCGGTGCCGGTACGCCCCCTCGACCGCGCCCGCCACCGCCGGCACCCCGGCCGCCTCGGCCAGCGCCCGGTCCAGGGCGCGGACCGTTCCGGCGTCCGGGACGTGCCCCGGAGCTTCGACGGCGACCAGTTCGCCAAGCGCGGTCGCCACCGTGTCGGCGTCGCCGGAGAGCCGGCGCAGCGCGGCCTGCCGATCCGAGACCGCCCGTTCCAGCGCCTCCCGCAGCCCGGTCATCCCGCCCGGCTCGACCGCCGTGGTGGCCAGCAGCGGCACCCCGTCGAGCCCGTCGACGTCGAGCAGCCGGCGCAGGTCGGCGAGGACCCGGGGTAACTCGGCCGGGGGCAACCGGTCGGCCTGGTTGAGCACCACCACCGTCACCTCCCGGTGCCTGTGGAACTCGCGCAGGTAGCTGGTGTGGATCACCCGGTCGGCGTACTTCTGCGGGTCGACCACCCAGACCACCAGGTCGACCAGGCCGAGCAGCCGGTCCACCTCCAGCCGGTGGGACCGCTGCACCGAGTCGAAGTCGGGCAGGTCGAGCAGGATCAACCCGTGCAGGGCGGACTCGTCGTCGCCGTCCAGCGCGCTCTCCCTGACGAACCGGTGCCGGGGCAGCACGCCGACCCAGTCGAGCAGTTGGTTGCCGCCGTCCAACGGCCCCCAGACGCAGGCGTGCGCGACACCGGTGGTGGGCCGGCGCACCCCGACCGGGGAGAGATCCAGCTGGGCCAGGGAGTTGAACAGGCTGGACTTGCCGCTGCCGGTGGCACCGGCCAACGCCACCACGGTGTGGTCCCGGGACAGTGACAACCGGGTGCCGGCCCGCTCGACCAGGGTGTTCGCGCCGACCAACTGGGCGTCGGGCACCTCGCCGTCGACCGCGTCGAGGAACCGGCGGACCGCGTCGAGGCGGGCCACCAGGGCATCGGCGTCGACCCGCTGGTCACCCCGGAGCGCCTCGCGCATCCGGCCGACGATGTTGGTCACCGGGTGCCCTCCTCGGAGGTCGGGGTGGGGGTCGGCAGGGCCTGGCCGACCCGGTCGGCGAGGCCGCTGCGGTGCCGGGCCACCTCGACCCGGCCGGCGGCCCGACGCAGCCCGGCGGCGGCCTCCGCACCGCACCGGGCCGTGTCGGTGCGGGACAGGTAGCGGGCCGCCTCCTCGTCCAGCAGCGTGCGGACCCGGTCCAGCAGGTCACCCCGGGCCTTCGCGGCGAGGGTACGCACCGCCTGGTCGCCGAAGATCGCCTGGAGTACGGCCTGCGCGGCGACTGTGGTGCCCGCCCCGGTGGCGACCTCCAGGCCGGTCGGGATGAAGGCGGTGGAGGCGAAGACGGCGATCATCACGGCCAGCCCGGTGGCGTTGACCGCGTACGCGGCCGTCCGGGCCACGAACCGCCGGTCGCCGCCCTCCTCCCGGACCAGCTCCAGCACCGCCCGCTGCCAGTCCCGGACCAGTCGCTCGGCCCGTTCGGGCAGCTCGGCCGAGGCGTGCGCCAGCGGCGGTTCGAGCAGCGCGGCCCCGGCCGGGTGCGCCTTCCAGGCGGTGTACGTGTGCTCCGCCGCCTCGGAGGAGACTCCGCGCAGCAGGGTGACCAGCTGCGACTCGATGGCGTTGCGCAGCTCGGTGGCGGGGGTGGCGGGCCGACCGGTGACCGCGGCGACGAGCCGGTCGCGCAGCCGGCCGATCCGGGCCTCCAGCGTCCGGAAGAACTCCCCGGTGCCGACGAACTCCTGCCAGCGGGCGAGCACCTCACCGCGCAGCAGCCGGCCGTCCTTCAGCCCCTCGGCCACGGTGCGGTGCGCGCCCTTGTAGGCGGCCCGGACCCGGTCGTCAAGCGCGTCGGCGGCGGCGACCTGTTCGTCGGCCGCGTCGGCGAGCGCCTCCACGGTCGGGTGCAGCGAGGCGAGTGCGCCGTCCAGGGTCTGCCGGACCACGGCGGCGCGGGCCTCGGCGTCGGCGGCGAGCCGGGCGAACCAGCTGCCCAGTGGTGCGGTGACCCGGTCGGGGAGCAGACCCTGACCGTCGACCCAGGTCTCCGGCAGGACGAACAGCGGTGCCGCGCCGAGCTCCTGGGCGGCGAGCATCTCGGACAGGTGGGCGGCGATCTCGTCGGCGGCCTCGGGCGGCACCCGGTCGAGCACCATGGCGATCGCGGCCCCCCGGGAGCGGGCGGTGCGCAGCAGCTCCCACGGGACGGCGTCGGCGTACCGGGCGGCGGTGGTGACGAAGAGCCAGAGGTCGGCGGCGGCGAGCAGTTGGCCGGCGAGGGCCCGGTTGGCGTCGACCACCGAGTCGATGTCGGGGGCGTCGAGGAAGGCCAGCCCGGGTGGGAGCGCGGGCGCGGTGACCAGGTGCAGGGTGCCCGGGTCCTCGCTGGGCTCGTTGGTGCGGGTCAGACCGGGCAGCAGCTCACCCTGGCGGAACCAGGCGGAGTCGGCCGGGTTGCAGACCAGCACCGGGGACCGGGTGGTGGGGCGGAGCACGCCGGCGGCGCTCACCCGGGCCTGGACGAGGCTGTTGACCAGGGTCGACTTGCCCGCGCCGGTGGAGCCGCCGACGACCACGAGCAGTGGGGCGTCGAGCCGGGCCAGCCGGGGCAGCAGGTAGTCGTCGAGCTGGTCGGTCAGCGCCCGGCCGGTGTGCCGGGCCGGCTCGGCCGAGGGCAGCGCCAACGGGAACCGGGTCGCGCCGATCGCGGCCCGCAGGCCGGTGAGGGCGGCGGGCAGGCCGTCTCCGGTGGTGCCGGGCGGCGTCTCGTCGGTCTCCGACGGCCCGGTGCGGGCGGCGACGGTGGGCGCGCCGGACCGGGTGGCGGGATCGCCGTGCGTCGTCACCGCTAAAGCGTGCCCGACCGATGCAACAGAGACAACCGGAGGGTAGTAACGGTCAGGTTGCGTCGGGTCGGCTCAACTCGACTTGCGCTTTGGCGATCGCGTGGCACTATTGAGTCAAGTTCACTCAACTTGTGGTGTGGTCGCTACGGGCGGCCCCCCGGGCAGGCCCTCTGACCTGCCCACCCGTAACGAACGAAGCGAGGAAGCGAAGATGGCACGTGCGGTCGGTATCGACCTCGGCACGACGAACTCCTGCGTCAGCGTTCTGGAGGGCGGTGAGCCCACCGTCATCGCCAACGCTGAGGGCTCGCGGACGACCCCGTCGATCGTCGCGTTCGCCCGCAACGGCGAGGTGCTCGTCGGTGAGGTCGCCAAGCGCCAGGCGGTGACCAACCCGGACCGGACCATCCGCTCGGTCAAGCGGGAGATCGGCACCAACTGGACCGTCGACATCGACGGCAAGAAGTACACCCCGCAGGAGATCTCGGCGCGCACGCTGATGAAGCTCAAGCGGGACGCCGAGGCCTACCTGGGCGAGCAGATCACCGACGCGGTGATCACCGTCCCCGCCTACTTCAACGACGGGCAGCGCCAGTCCACCAAGGAGGCCGGTGAGATCGCCGGCTTCAACGTGCTGCGGATCGTCAACGAGCCGACGGCGGCGGCCCTGGCGTACGGGCTGGACAAGGGCTCCAAGGAGCAGACCGTCCTGGTCTTCGACCTGGGCGGCGGCACCTTCGACGTGTCCCTGCTGGAGCTGGCCGAGGGCGTCGTCGAGGTCAAGTCGACGAGCGGTGACAACCAGCTCGGCGGCGACGACTGGGACCAGCGGATCATCGACCACCTGGTGAAGACGTTCCGCGGCGAGCACGGCATCGACCTGGGCCAGGACAAGATGGCCCTCCAGCGGCTCCGCGAGGCGGCCGAGAAGGCCAAGATCGAGCTGTCGGCGGCCACCACCACCAACATCAACCTGCCGTACATCACCGCCGGCTCGGCCGGCCCGCTGCACCTGGACGTGACGCTCAGCCGCGCCGAGTTCCAGCGGATGACGCAGGACCTGCTGGACCGCTGCAAGGGCCCGTTCGAGCAGGCCGTGAAGGACGCCGGCATCAAGATCGCCGACGTCGACCACGTGATCCTGGTCGGCGGCTCCACCCGGATGCCGGCCGTGACCGACCTGGTCAAGCAGCTCACCGGCCGCGACCCCAACAAGGGCGTCAACCCGGACGAGGTCGTCGCCGTCGGCGCGGCCCTCCAGGCCGGCGTGCTCAAGGGCGAGGTCAAGGACGTCCTGCTGCTCGACGTGACCCCGCTGAGCCTGGGCATCGAGACCAAGGGCGGCATCTTCACGAAGCTCATCGAGCGCAACACCACCATCCCGACCAAGCGCTCCGAGGTCTTCACCACGGCCGACGACAACCAGCCGTCGGTGCTGATCCAGGTGTTCCAGGGTGAGCGCGAGATCGCGGCGTACAACAAGAAGCTCGGCACCTTCGAGCTGACCGGCCTCCCGCCGGCACCGCGCGGCGTGCCGCAGGTCGAGGTCACCTTCGACATCGACGCCAACGGCATCGTCAACGTGCACGCCAAGGACCTGGGCACCGGCAAGGAACAGAAGATGACGATCACCGGCGGCTCCTCGCTGCCGAAGGACGACATCGAGCGGATGCGCCGGGACGCCGAGGAGCACGCCGACGACGACAAGCGTCGCCGGGAGGAGGCCGAGACCCGCAACGTGGCCGAGGCGCTCCAGTGGCAGACCGAGAAGTTCCTGGCCGAGAGCGGCGACAAGCTGCCCACCGAGAACCGGGAGCAGCTCAACGAGGCGCTCGGTGAACTGCGCGGCGCGCTCGGCGGCCAGGACATCGAGAAGATCAAGGCGGCCCACGAGCGGCTCGCCCAGGTCTCCCAGCAGGCCGGTTCGCTGCTCTACTCGCAGCAGGCCGAGCAGGGGGAGCAGCCGGGTGCTGCCGGTCCGGGCACCGGCACCGGTGCCGGTGCCGGCGCGGGTGCCGGTGCGGCCGGTGGCCCGAAGGCCGGCGGTGCCGACGACGTGGTCGACGCGGAGATCGTGGACGAGGACAAGAAGTGACCGTCCGCACCGGCACCGCACAGGGAACGAGGTAGTCGTATGACGGAGAAGCCACGAGCCGCCGACCCGGACGCCTCCGGGTCGACGCCGGGTGGCTCCGCGCCCGCCGACGACGGGCCGCGGGTCGTCATCCGGAACAACCGCAAGCTCGGCCGGACCGAGGAGACGCCCGCCGCCGCCGACGCCGGGGCGGACGCCCCGACCGAGGGGCTGGTCGAGGATGCCGAGGTGGTGGTCGACGAGATCGAGATCGAGGCGACCACGCTCGACGGCCCGGCACCGACCGGTCCGCCGGTGGTGGACGCCCCCGCGCAGCCGGTCGACGGCAGCCCGACGGGCTCCCCGCTCGGTGCCGAACTGGAAGCCCTCCGGGCCGAGTTGGACGAGCGGACCCGCGACCTGCAACGGGTGTCGGCGGAGTACGCCAACTACCGCAAGCGGGTGGACCGGGACAGGGGTGTGGTCCAGGAGCAGGCGACCGGCTCGGTGCTCGCCGCGCTGCTGCCGATCCTGGACGACCTGGACCGGGCCCGGGAACACGGTGACCTGGTCGGTCCGTTCGGCACGGTGGCCGAGCAGCTCACCACGGCGTTGGGCAAGTTCGGCCTGACGCCCTTCGGCGAGCAGGGTGACCCGTTCGACCCGACCCGGCACGAGGCGGTCGCGCACCAGACCTCACCGGACGTCGACGAGCCCACCTGCGTGCAGGTGATGCGCCGGGGGTACCTGCTCGGCGAGCGGTTGCTGCGGCCGGCCATGGTCGCGGTCGCCGACCCGGAATAGTGCACGGCCATCCGGTCGCCCCGCCCGCCCTCACCCGGCGGGCGGGGCGACCGGGCCACATCTCACGGAAGGGGGTGGACCGGTGAGTTCCAAGGACTGGATCGAGAAGGACTTCTACGCCACGTTGGGCGTGGAGAAGTCCGCCTCCTCGGACGAGATCAAGAAGTCGTACCGGAAGTTGGCCCGGGAGTCGCACCCGGACCACAACCCCGGTGACCCGTCGGCCGAGGAGCGGTTCAAGGGCGTCTCCGAGGCGTACGCGGTGCTCGGCGACGATGCCAAGCGCCGCGAGTACGACGAGATGCGCTCGCTGTTCGGCTCGGGCGCTTTCCGCCGGGGCGCACGCGGCCCGGGTCAGCCCGGTGGTGCCCCGTTCGACGTCTCCGACCTGTTCGGCGGCGGCGGTGGTGGGGACACCCGGTTCGGTGGCGGCGGCTTCACCGACCTGTTCAGCTCGATCTTCTCCGGCGGTGCCGGTGGGCCCGGTCCGACGCGGGCGCGTGGCCCGGCCCGGGGTCGGGACGTGGAGGCCGAGGTCGCCCTCGACTTCGGCGACGCGGTCCGGGGCGTCACCCTGCCGTTGACGCTGCGGGCGCCCGGCGTCTGCGACACCTGCCACGGCAACGGCGCGAAGCCGGGCACCCAGCCGACCACCTGCCCGGTCTGCCACGGTGCCGGGGTGACCACCCGTGACCAGGGGTCGTTCAGCTTCTCCGAGCCGTGCCGCAACTGCCAGGGCGTCGGGACGGTCGTCGAGGAGAAGTGCCCCGAGTGCCACGGCACCGGCGGAGTCACCAAGGCCCGCACGCTGAACGTCCGCTTTCCCGCCGGGGTCGCCGACGGTCAGCGGATCCGGCTGGCCGGGCGGGGCGAACCGGGCCAGCGCGGTGGGCCGGCGGGCGATCTGTTCGTCCAGGTGAAGGTCCGCCCGGACGACCTGTTCGGGCGTACCGGTGACGACCTGACGCTGGCCGTACCGATCACCTTCACCGAGGCGGTGCTCGGCACCGATCTGCGGGTGCCCACGCTGGACGGCGCGGTGACCCTGCGCGTCCCGCCGGGAACCCCGTCCGGTCGGGTGCTGCGGGCCCGGGGCAAGGGTGTGGTGCGACGGGACGGGCAGGCCGGTGACCTGCTGGTCACGCTGGACGTGGTGGTGCCGGCGACGGTGTCGGACGAGGCCCGGGCGGCGCTGGAGTCGTTCGCCGGGTCGACGCCGCCGGCGGCCCGGGAACATCTCGACGCGCGGGTGCGTCGGGCCGGTTGACCGGTGGACGGGTGCGGAGGTGAGTGGGATGTCGGACGGGTTCGTCGGTTCGGGTGACCCTGCCTACGAGGCCAAGGTGCTGATGATCTCGGTCGCGGCACGGATGGCGGGAATGCACCCGCAGACGCTGCGCCAGTACGACCGACTCGGCCTGGTGCAGGCCGGCCGGGCGGCCGGGGGCGGGCGGCGCTACAGCGTGCGCGACGTGGTGCTGCTGCGCGAGGTGCAGCGGCTCAGTCAGGACGAGGGCGTCAACCTGGCCGGCGTGAAGCGGATCATCAGCCTGGAACGCCTGGTGGAGCAGGCCCAGCAGCGGGTGGCCCGGTTGGAGGCGGAGCTGGACGCCGCGTACCGGCGGATCGCCGAGCTGGAGACGCTGGCCAGCGGCTTCTCCCGGGGTGACCTGGTGCCGACGAACCGCACCTCCACGGCGCTGGTCGTCTGGCGTCCCCGCCGCACCCCCGACCGCTGACCGGTTTTCCGGCGGTGAGGCGGTGGTTCCGGTTAGCCTATGAATCAGGTCCAACCAGTTCAATCCGGGCTCCGATGGCGGGGGGAAACCGTGGCGGAATCGGCGAAGAAGGTGGCCCGACAGGCGGAGGAGCGGCTCGACAAGGTGGCCGAGAACGTCCGGGAGAAGTTCGACCGGGTTACCCAGGGCAAGTTCTCCGACACGGTGAAGAACGGCAGGTTCGCCGACCGGGCTGATCGGACGGACCGGGCCGAACGTGGGGTGGACCAGGGGCAGGCTGTGGCGAAACGCCGGAACCAGGGCGGATCGGAGCGCTGACGATCCGCCGACGTGCGGGCCGGGACCCACGGGGGGTCCCGGCCCGTTCGCCGTCCTGCCAGGCGTGGGGCTGCGGTGTGGGCCGGACTCGCCGGTGTGGGCCGAGTTCAAACCGAACCAAACCGAATCGGATCCAAAAGAACCAATCGGACTTAATCCGACCAGGTTGTCGACTGGCCAGTCGCCGCTGGGGCCGGGTCGCTGCGGTGGGTGCGCTCGGTTGCGCTCGGTTGCGCGGGCGGGGCTCGCTGCAGATGCGGTCACTCTCCCGCCGGGGCCACTCGCCCGCCGGGTTGCTGGTCCGCAGGTACTCCGTAGATTGCGCAGAGTAACTTCCTTGCGCCATGACACACAGTGATCTGCGCGCTTCCCCTCGCATGTCTCCTTGCCCCGCTTTGCTCTGCTGCCATCGGCGACATCTGGCATGGCCTGCGGGGTAGTAGTGAGAGCGCTCTCTTCTTGATCCGAGGTCTGGTTACCTGTCGTGACTGTCGCAGTGAGGACAGCAGAGCAAAGGGAGTGAGTGGTAGAGGGTGGGGGTGGGGTGATGGTGGCACTGCGTGATGGGTCGGAGTCGTCGTTCTTCGCTGGCCGCATCGTGGTCGCGGGGAGAGGGGCAACACCGTTGCGTTAGGTGGTCCGGCTGTTCGTCGACCACCGCTGCCTCGCCGATCATGGAGTTGTGGTGGGTGACAGAACGCCCGTAAAGCCCCCAAGGTCGGCACCACCACTCCATGATCGCCAAGCGGGCCCACCCCGCTCCCCGATCGGGCACTTCCTGTCCCGGGTTGACCAGCTGCCCACGGCGTTAACGCAACGGTGTTGGGGAGAGGGGGCCGACGTGATCGCTCTGGCCGGGCCGGTGTGTCAGCTCAGCCGAGTCGGCGGTTCCCCCGGACCAGGCCGCCCTCGCACCAGTCGTGGTAGGTGAAGAGCTCCTGACGGGCCAGCAGCACCCGACTGTTGTACGCCCAGTTGCGCACCAACTCGTCGCCGTCGCGCTCGGCCTGCTCGACCAGTTTGCGGAAGCGCCGCCGGGGATGGGCGCGGAAGTTCGTCCGGATGCCGTCGGCCGCGTAGATGTAGAGGCAGTGCAGGGCGAACCGGCGGGCCGGGCAGGCTGGATCCATGGCCAGCTCGAAGAGGGTGGACACCAGGTGGTCACCGGCGACCAACAGGTCCCAGTCCTGGGGCAGGGAGGTCAACGGCACCGAATCGGGTTGGTACGCCCAGGCCCGCAACTCCGCCGGCGACGGGTCGACGGGGTTGGCGAAGCCGCGGAACGTCGGACCCTGCACGTTCACCGGCAACCTTCCGCTCACAGCCGCGGGGTGCCTCCGGCCATCCGCGGACCCGGGCTTGCTGGGGCGCAACGCTAGCCGCCGCTGCCCGGCCGACGGAAGACCCCACCGGGAGCAATTCGGCAACGGCTGCCCTGGTCGGGGCGACCTGGCCAGGGCAGCCGTGACCTGGCCAGGGGACCGTGCCGCCGTCTGGCCGGGTCGACCTGGCAGCCGTGGCCTGGCCAGGTCGACCGTAAGGCCTCGACCTGGCCAGGCCTGGCTCAGTCCGTGGCGGGTACCGGCCGGGGGTGCTGGGCAGCGATCCGGCGGCGCAGCCGCTGCTTGAACCAGCGCATGTCGGGCAGTCGGGCGAGCATCGGCCCGGTGATCACGGTGATCAGCACGTACGCCGTGGCGAGCGCGGCCAGCTTGGGTTCGACGGTGCCGGCGGCGACCGCCAGACCGGCGATGACGATGGAGAACTCACCGCGCGGCATCAACGCGAAGCCGGCCCGCCAACGGCCGGGCTCGGCGATGCCGGCCCGGCGGGCCGCCAGGTAGCCGGTGAGCAGCTTCGTCCCCATGGTGACCACGGCCAGCGCGATCGCGGGTAGCAGCACCGGCGGCATGTCCCGGGGGTCGGTGACCAGGCCGAAGAAGACGAAGAAGACCGCGGCGAAGAGATCCCGCAGCGGAGAGAGCAGCTCGGTGGCGTGGTGCGCCACCGGCCCGGACAGGGCGATGCCGACCAGAAACGCCCCGACCGCGGCGGAGACCTGGAGCCGGGCGGCGATGCCGGCCACCAGCAGGGTCAGGCCGAGCACCCCGAGCAGCAACGCCTCCGGGTCCTTGGCCGACAGGGCGGCGGAGATCAGGTGGCCGAAGCGGATGGCGACGACCAGGACGATCACCACGGTGAACACCGCGACACCCAGCGCGATGCCGCCCTTGACCAGGCCGACACCGGCCAGCAGTGCGGTCACCAGGGGCAGGTAGAGCGCCATCGCCAGGTCCTCGATGACCAGCACGGAGAGGATGACCGGGGTTTCCCGGTTACCGACCCGGCCGAGGTCGCCGAGCACCTTGGCGATCACCCCGGAGGACGAGATCCAGGTGATGCCGCCGAGCACCACGGCGGCCACCCAGCCCCAGCCGAGCAGCAGCGCGAAACCGAAACCGGGCAGGGCGTTGAGCGCCGCGTCGATCAGGCCGGCCGGGGCCGCCGAGCGCAGGTTGCCGACCAGCTCGTTGGCGCTGTATTCCAGGCCGAGCATGACCAGCAGCAGGATGACGCCGATCTCGGCGCCGACGGCGAAGAACTCCTCGCTCGCGGCCAGCGGGAGCAGGCCACCGTGACCGAAGGCGAGACCGGCGACCAGATAGAGGGGGATGGGGGAGACGCCGAACCGGCGGCTGAGCCGGCCGAGCAGCCCGAGTAGAAGCAGGAGCGCGCCGACCTCGATGAGCAGTGTGGTGGTTTCGTGCATCCGCCTCAGCCGTCCGGGTCACTGTCGGCGAGGATGGCTGTCACCCCGTCGAGACCCTGCCGGGTCCCGACCACGACCACCACGTCACCGGCCGCGAAGCGGAAGGTGGGATCGGGCGAGACGTTGACCTCGCCCTGCCGGAGCACCGCCACGATGGAGGCGCTGGTGCGGGTACGCGCCTTGGTGTCACCGAGTCGCTTGTTGACGTACTTCGACCCGGCCGGAATGGCGATCTGCTCGGTGAGCAGCCCGGCCGCCTGCTCGCGCAGGCCGGAGAGCTGACC
This sequence comes from Micromonospora sp. DSM 43699, assembly GCF_055517075.1. Taxonomy (NCBI): domain Bacteria; kingdom Bacillati; phylum Actinomycetota; class Actinomycetes; order Micromonosporales; family Micromonosporaceae; genus Micromonospora; species Micromonospora sp. DSM 43699. Next base: position 30,554 of record NZ_JBTMMT010000018.1, on the reverse strand, counting down.
CAGCATCAGCGACGCGCCGAGGATGTCGGCCAACGCCTCGGCCTCGTCGTCGGTCAGCGGGATGTCATGCTGGCAGGAGTCGGGATCGTCCGGGTCGTAGAGGACCAGGTCGCGGCGGCCATTGCGGTGGGAGACCACACCGAGCCGGCGACCGGACTCCGTCATCAGATCATGACGTACGCCGATTCCTGGTAAGGCGGTCTGTTCGACACGTACTCGCACGGACGTGAGGTTATACCCTGCCGGAAAGACCGGCCCGCCGGACGTCTGCGCTGCTGGTGGGCCCCCTGCCGTCGACACCGCCCGTGTTCGCCGACCCTCCGACCGGTAACCCTGTGGGCCGGGCGGCCGGCTCAGGACGAGGCGTCGGCGGGTGTGGCGACGAAGACTCCGACCCCTTCCAGGGTTTCGGTGAGCCCGGTGGCGCGCAGGATCATCATGGCCTTGCCGACCACGGTGTCCGACACGCTGTATTCCTTGCACAGCTGCGACCTGCTCGGCAGCTTGGTGCCGGGCGGCCACTCTCCCGAATCGATCTTGTTCTTCAGCTCGTCTGCGAGCACCTGGTACTGCTGCTTGGGCATACACACTCCCCGGATGGCACGCCCATTTGATCACGCGGGCACCTCCGACCTCAAGCAATCGTGGGTGGGTCATTGACCTACAACCGGTACCGATTGTAGGTTCGTCGTGAACGCCCCCGGATGGCACTTGGGGCGCTCGCGGTCGGGGCGGGCATCCCCCGTGGCCCGTCCCGACCAGGCCAGCGGCCCTGTCGTCGTACCACCGAAGTGGGCTGCGACGGCAGGGCGGGCAGTCCGGCCGAGGCGACAGCGCGGCCGGGCTGCCCTTCCAGCACCGCGACACCGAGCCGTCCAACGAAGGAGCGCCATGGCGTACGAGTCGCCGCACCCACCGTCGAAGCTCGACCTTGGTCAACTCAGGTGGGGCGATATTGCGGTGTCCGAGCCATCGCGATACCGCCATTGGGCCGATATTGCTCCGGCCCGCCCGGGGCGGCGTGAGCCGGGTCGGGCGGGTGGGGAGGCGTGACCGGGCGGTATGTCGTACACCTGCCGGTGGTCGCCGCGGATCTGGCGCGGGCCAAGATGCTCGCCCGGACGGCGGCCCGCTCGCTTGCCTTCCTCGCCCACGTCGACCCCGGCGAGACCACCGTCTCCGCCGAGGATGATCAGGGGGTACGCCACCGCGTCTACTGCGACAACCGGCTGGACAGTGGTCGGCGGTGCGTGCTCCGGGCGGACCACGAGACCCCCTGCACCTCTCGCCTGCCCCGTTGGCCACCGAACGCCGCCCGCCTGCCCCGTTGACCTGAGCTGACTGTGAGCCCCTGTCTGCCTCTTGACCGGCGGGCGCCTTCCGCCGGATCAGGACGGTAGGCGCCGCCAAGCCGCCGCCCGGCCCAGCCCCTCCGAAGCGATCGCGCCCTCACGACGTAGGCGGTCCAGTACGACACGGATCGTCGGGTCACTGATGCCGGGTAGCGCCGTGCGGATGTCGGCGACCCGAAAGATGCGCGGGGCGTGGTGGAGCACGTAGTCGAGCACCCGATCCTGCTTCGAGCCGTCTGCCCGATCCGAAGCTGCGCGTTCGGCGAACATGCGATACGCGTTCGCCAAGATGCTGACGAAGTAGGTCAGCCACGGCCAGGGATCGGCCTCGCCGTCGTGCCAGCCGTGGGTCGAGTCCAGCAGTGCCTGGTAGTAGCCGTCTGCGCTCGCGGCGATCTGGTGCTCCAGGCTGACGTACCTCGACACCGAGTAGCCGGCATCCATCAGCAGGGCATTGGTGAGTGCCCGCGTCACCCTGCCGTTGCCGTCCTCGAAGGGGTGCACGACGAGGAGATCGAGTACGAAGAGGCCGACGAGGAGTACCGGATGGTGACGCCGCGCTATCGTCTCGGCCGCGTAACGATCGATCAGTTCGGCTACGAAATAGGGCGTGTCCGACGCTCGTACGGGCCGGAAGCGAACAGTCACTTCGCCGGTGGCGGCGCGGTCGACGACGTTGTCCTCGGTCTTGAACTGGCCGCCCGGCGCGGCGGTGTGGGCGAAGAGCAACTTGTGCAGATGGAGTAGGAGGCCCGGATTCAGCGGTCGCCAGGAGCCCTGGAAAAGGTAGTCCTGCGCGTCCCGGTAGCCGGCCAACTCCTGCTCGCTGCGAGTTCTCAGGTTGGTGACCCGTCCGGCGAGGATGCGATCGGCTCGGGCGCTGTCGTCGACGACGATCCCCTCGATGGCCGACGAGGCGGTGATGCTCGCTACCCGGGCCCGGTCGGCCAACTGGTTGAGTAGCCCGGGTAGCTGGTCGCGGTAGAGATCCTCCGATCCCCGGCCGACGTCCACCGTGCTCAGTGCCGTCACGACCGGGCCGGGAACGTGACCGATGCAATGGTCCAGTTTGGCGAAGCTGAGCACGGCAAACTCCCGGAAAAGTCCCCAACGGTGACGTGAATTATTTAGTTTAGTAGTTTCTTTGGGTAGTTTGCTGCGCGAGCCCCGGCGCGTTCGGTCTCGACTCATTGTGATGCGAGTCACACCAGCAGAGTTGAGCGGAATAGGCTCAACTTTGGTGGTGTCTCTTACTAGTGGACACGCCGATCCCGGGGGAGCCCATGAACACGGAACGACTCACCACCAAGAGCCGCGAAACCATCACCGGTGCCGTCGCGCTGGCCAACCAGCGTGGTCACGCCACCGTGGAATCCTGGCACCTGCTGCTGGCCCTGCTCGACACCGACGGCTCGACCGCCGCCGGCCTGCTGCGCGCCGTGGGTGCCGATCCCGCCGAGCTGCGCCGGGTCGCCCAGCGCGCGGTCGACGGGCTGCCCGCCGCGCGCGGGTCCAGCATCGCCGAGCCCACCCTGGCCCGGGAGTTCGTCAACGCCATCGGGGCCGCCGAGCAGATCGCCCGGCCGCTCGGCGACGAGTACACCTCCACCGAGCACCTGCTCGCCGGCCTGGCCCGGGTGGGTGGCGCGGTGTCCAACGCGCTGAAGTCCGCCGGGGCCACCGAGGAGAACCTGGTCGCCGCGTTCCCGACCGTGCGGGGCGGGGACCGGCGGGTCACCAGCGCCGACCCGGAGCAGACCTACCAGGCGCTCACCAAGTACGGCGTGGACCTGACCGCCAGCGCCCGGGACGGCAAGATCGACCCGGTGATCGGCCGGGATTCGGAGATCCGTCGGGTGATCCAGGTGCTCTCCCGGCGTACCAAGAACAACCCGGTGCTGATCGGCGAGCCCGGCGTCGGCAAGACGGCGATCGTCGAGGGCCTGGCCCAGCGGATCGTGGCCGGCGACGTGCCGGAGTCGCTGCGGGAAAAGAAGCTGGTCTCGCTCGACCTCGGCGCGATGGTCGCCGGGGCGCAGTACCGGGGCCAGTTCGAGGAGCGGCTCAAGTCCGTCCTGGAGGAGATCAAGAACTCGAACGGGCAGGTCATCACCTTCCTCGACGAGCTGCACACCGTGGTCGGCGCGGGCAAGGGTGAAGGCTCGATGGACGCCGGCAATATGCTCAAGCCGATGCTGGCGCGCGGCGAGCTGCGGATGGTCGGCGCGACCACCCTCGACGAATACCGCGAGCACATCGAGAAGGACCCGGCCCTGGAGCGCCGCTTCCAGCCGGTGCTGGTCGGCGAGCCGACCATCGAGGACACCATCGGCATCCTGCGCGGCCTCAAGGAGCGCTACGAGGTGCACCACGGCGTCCGGATCACCGACGCCGCGCTGGTCGCCGCCGCGTCGCTGTCCGACCGCTACATCACCGACCGGTTCCTGCCGGACAAGGCGATCGACCTGGTGGACGAGTCCGCGTCCCGGCTCCGGATGGAGATCGACTCCCGGCCGGTCGAGGTGGACGAGATCGAGCGGGCCGTCCGCCGGCTGGAGATCGAGGAGATGGCGCTGGCCAAGGAGCCCGACGCCGCCTCCGCCGAGCGGCTGGAACGGCTGCGCAAGGAGTTGGCCGACAAGCGCGAGCAGCTCACCGCGCTGTCCGAGCGCTGGCAGACCGAGAAGAGCCACATCACCAAGCTCTCCACCGCCAAGGAGGAGCTGGAACGCCTGGGCGGCGAGGCCGAGCGGGCCGAGCGCGACGGCGAGCTGGAACGCGCCGCCGAGCTGCGCTACGGCCGCATTCCGGCACTGAAGGTCGAGCTGAAGCAGGCCGAGGAGGAGCTGGCCCGGCTCCAGGCCGACGGCGCGATGCTCAAGGAGGAGGTCGGCGCGGACGACATCGCCGCCGTGGTCGCCTCCTGGACCGGCATCCCCGCCGGCCGACTGCTGGAGGGCGAGACCGCCAAGCTGCTCCGGATGGAGGAGTCGCTGGGCAGCCGGGTCGTCGGCCAGGCCGAGGCCGTCGGTGCCGTCTCCGACGCGGTACGCCGGGCGCGGGCCGGCGTCGCCGACCCGGACCGCCCCACCGGCAGTTTCCTCTTCCTCGGCCCGACCGGCGTCGGCAAGACCGAGCTGGCCAAGGCGCTCGCCGAGTTCCTCTTCGACGACGAGCGGGCCATGGTCCGCATCGACATGAGCGAGTACGGCGAGAAGCACTCAGTCGCCCGCCTGGTCGGTGCCCCGCCCGGTTACGTAGGCTACGAGGAGGGTGGGCAGCTCACCGAGGCGGTGCGCCGCCGGCCGTACTCGGTGATCCTGCTGGACGAGGTGGAGAAGGCCCACCCGGACGTCTTCGACATCCTGCTCCAGGTGCTCGACGACGGGCGGCTCACCGACGGCCAGGGTCGTACCGTCGACTTCCGTAACGCGATCCTGATCCTGACGTCCAACCTGGGGTCGTCGGTGATCAGCGACCTGACGCTCGCCGAGGAGCAGCGCCGCGAGGGGGTGCTCGCGGTGGTTCGCTCGCACTTCAAGCCGGAGTTCCTCAACCGGCTCGACGACATCGTGGTCTTCGCCGCGCTGCGCGGGGACGACCTGCGGTCCATCGTCGACATCCAGCTCGACCGGTTGCGCCGCAGGCTCGGCGACCGCAGGCTGGCGCTGGACGTCACCGACACCGCCCGGACCTGGCTCGCCGAGCACGGGTACGACCCGATCTACGGTGCCCGACCGCTGCGCCGGCTGGTCCAGTCGGCCATCGGCGACCAGCTCGCCAAGGCCCTGCTGGGCGGCGTGATCCGGGACGGCGACACGGTGCGCGTCGACCTGGCCGACAGCAAGGACGGCCTGACCGTCACCCCCGCCTGACTCCCGCTCCTCCCCGCCCCTCTGTGCCCTTCCCCGCCCCTCTGTGCCGGTGATCAAGAGGTTTACGTCACCGAGAGCGCTCTCCACTGCGCAAACCTCTTGATCACCGCAGTCGGACCGGGCGGGGCGCGGGGCGCGGGGCGCAGGGGCACGGTGGGGAGGGGTGGGATGGGGTTGGGCGGGATGGGGTGGGCTGGTTGGGGGCGGGGCGGGGAAAGGATGGGGACATGTTCGGGATGCGGAAGAAGAGCGGGGATCCGGAGTTGGATGCCGCCGTGCGGGAACTCGCCGGGGCGGACACCGTCGCCTTCGGCGGGGTGGGGTTCGCCGGCACGCTGTTGCCGGCGACCGAGGCGTACCGGCGGGTCGAGGAGGCGTTCGCGCAGCGTCCCCGACAGGCCCGTGAGCAGGTCGACTGGTTGCTGCGGCACGGCTCGCCGGCCGGTCGGGCGTACGCGGCGACGCTGCTGGAGGAGGTCGACCCGCCGGCGGCCCGGGACGCCTGGACGATGCTACGCGACGACGACGGCGAACTCACCACCTTCAGTGGCTGCCTGATGGGCAGCACCACGCTGGGTGGGTACGCCGCCGAACGGCTTGCCGACCACCGCACCGACGAAGACGCTCAGTAACTGACCGTTCACTCAGCAATAATTGAGTTTCCCCAGGTGCGTGGGGTGCGCGGTGTTGTTACCGTCTCCGCCGACACACTTGGGGAGGTGGTCGGGGTGAACGGTTCGCTGGCATACGTCGTGACGACGCTGGGATGTCTGATCGGGGTCGCCGGGGTCGTGGTGGCGGTGGTGGCCCTGCGCAAGGGGCGTAGGCAGACCCGCCCGACGGCGGCGAAGGACCCCTTCCGCGACACCGACTCCGACGCGCTGCGCGGTGACCCCCGCAAGCTCAAGCCCGGTGACATCGTCGAGATCCGCCAGGTGTCGTACGCGGTCCGTGGCTCGGTGCACCTGGTCGAAGGCGGCTGGAGCTGGGCCGAGCACCTGCTGGACACCGTCGAGGGCGACAAGCGCTGGCTCTCCGTCGAGGAGGACCCCGACCTGGAACTGGTGCTCTGGACGGCCGAGCCGGCCGCGACGGTCACCCCGGGCGCACCCACCCTCGACTTCGCCGGCCGCCGCTACTCCTGGGAGGAGTCCGGCCAGGCTCGCTACTCGGCCACCGGCAGCACCGGCCTCGACCCGCACGGCACGGTCCGCTACCACGACTACCGGGGGCAGGGCGGCGAGCGGCTCTCCTTCGAGGCGTACGGGGAGGCCGGCTGGGAGGTCGGCCGGGGTGAACACCTGCACCGTGCCGACGTGATGGTGTACCCGCAGGCCGGGCCGGAGGCGTCCTGATCGTGCTGGTCAGCCTGGACACCCCGTACGTCGACACCTGCGCCGCCGACCTGAGCCTGGCGCTCGGTGGCCCGCAACGCCCCGCCCTGCACGTGCGTGACCTGACCCTGCCCGGTGGCATCCGGCTCCGGCTACGCCTGCTAGGTGCGTCACACCAGGTCGTCCTTACCGCCCCGGCCGGGCTCGCCGACACGAACGTTCCGGCCGGGCGTGCCGACGCGGCCACCTCGGCCGGGTCCGGCGACGCGACGGGTCCTGACGCGGCGGGCCCCGACGCGACGGGTCCTGACGCGGCGGGTGCGCTCGTCGAGACGGTGGCCTGCCTGCCCGGTCGACCGCCGCACCTGCCCGACAGCCTGCACGACGAGGCGGGCGGCTACCGGTTCACCGCCACCGTGCTGCGCCCCGCCGAGGGTGAGCTGCACACCCGGATCACCGCGCTCCGCGCCGACCTGGCCGACCACCCGTACGCCCTGGTCGGGGTCTTTCCCGGCGACCCGGACGCGGTCACCGCGCTGGCGGTGCGCACCGATCTGCCGGCCGGGTCGGTCGGCTGGCGCACCTGGCACGCGTACCCCCAGACCAACGAACTGGTCCTGACCGAGACGACGGTGGCGCTCCCGCGAGCCCCGCAGCCGATGGTGCGAACCCCGCAGTCGCGAACGGAGGAGAAACCGTGACCTACCGACGCTGGATCGTGGTGGGGGTGGCCCTGGCGGTCATCGGCGCGCTGGTGGCCGCCTTCGCCATCTTCTACGGCAACTTCTCGCCGCGCGGCTACGTCGAGGACCGCTACACCCGGTCGGCGAGCCGGGACATCGGCGGGGACGCCGTCGCCTACACCTCGAACCGGACCCCGAGCCAGGTGGCGGAGGACATCACCGGCGCCTGGAAGCCGGCCGACCAGTACGTCGACGGCAGCGGCGTCTACCTGCGCTACGACGACGACTCGCTGGTGATCCTGCCGATCGCCGCCGGCTCGGTGATCCTGCTGGAACGGATGCGGACCGCGTACCCGCGTTACCACTCGACGGTGGGCAACCACTGGGGCTGGGGGCGGGGCAGCACGGTACGCGGTGGCGGCCCCGGCACCGGCAAGTAGCGCGAACCGATCCCGACCGAACGAACCCTGGAGCACCTGTGCAGAACCTGGTCACCGATCTGCTGGTCACCCTCGCCTACGGGGTGGTCGGCGTCGTCCTGATGGCCGTCGGCTACGTGCTTGTCGACGTGGCCACCCCGGGCAAGCTCCACGAGCAGATCTGGATCGAACGCAACCGGAACGCGGCGCTGCTGCTGGCCTCGAACCTGGCCGGCGTCGGCACCATCGTGGTCGCCGCGATCGCCGCCAGCGAGGACGACTTCCTCCTCGGCCTGGTCGGTGCCGCCGCGTACGGGATCGTCGGGCTGGTCATCATGGCGTTGGCGTTCGTGCTGCTCGACGCGTTGACCCCGGGCAAGCTGGGCGAGCTGCTGGTCGACCCGCAGCCGCACCCGGCGGTCTGGGTGTCGGCGGTGGTGCACCTCGCCACCGGCGCGGTCATCGCCGCCGCCATCAGCTGATGACCACGGCGCAACAGCCGGCGAAGCCGAAACAGAACACGGGCGCCTGGGTGGTGTGGATCGTCCTCGGCCTGGCGCTGTGCTGCGTGGGAAGCAGCCTCTTCAACCAGGACTCCGGTGGCACCGCCGTCCCCGCCCCGGCGGTTGACGAACGCGCCGACACCGTGCCGTTGCTCGCCCAGGCCACCGCCAGCCAGGGCATCTGCTACGGCTGGCGGCTGGAGGAGTCGTACGACTCGGCGGTCAGTGTCGGCTCCAATCTCGGCGACGGGGTGCCGGTGAGCGAGGACGCCCGCTGCCCGCGCTGGGTCGAGGCCCGTGCCCGGATCACCTACACCGCGGAGAGCAGCGAGAGCAGCGACTCGGCGTACGTCACAGTGGTCGGCTCGCCCGACATCGCCGCCGCCGACCTGGCCTCGGTGCAGGCCGGGCTGACCAGGTTCGGCCTGAACGACGACGTGTTCGTCGACGACCCGGGCTGGGCGGTCTGCCGGGCCGCTGTGGCGTTGCCGCTGCTGGTGGCCGAGGCCGGCGTCGCACCACCGGCCGCCACCCCGACCGTCGATCCCGGTGCCGCGGTGGCTCCGCTGCCGGAGGCCGGCAGCGACTTCTGGCGGGACCGGTGGGGTCTGCTGCTCACCGCCGCCGGCCTGCTGCTGGTCGCCGTGCTGCTGATCACCGTCGGGTTCGTGCAGCGGAGCCGGCGGCGGGCCCCGGCCCCGGCCGGGCGTACCTGGGGCAAGCCGTGACCGCCGGGACATCGGTGCCGGCCGACGGCGGCCCGGCCGCCCGGCCGCGCTGGCGGCTCGCCCGCGCGGCGGTGCTGGTCGCGGTCTTCGTCTGCGCCGCCTGCGGCCTGGTGTACGAGCTGGCGCTTGTCGCGCTCGGCAGCTACCTGATCGGTGACACGGTCGGGCAGGCGTCGATCGTGCTCGGCGTGATGGTCTTCGCGATGGGGGTCGGCGCGCTGGTCGCCAAGCCGTTGCAGCCCCGGGCCGCCGCCGCGTTCGCGGTGATCGAGCTGACCCTCGCCCTGCTCGGCGGCCTGTCGGTGCTCGGCCTATACGCCGCCTTCGCCTGGCTCGACCTGTACGGCCCGGCGCTGGTCGGCACCGCGTTCGTGCTCGGCCTGCTGATCGGCGCGGAGATCCCGCTGCTGATGGTGATGCTGCAACGCATCCGCGAGCAGGCCGCCGGCAGCGCGGTCGCCGACCTGTTCGCCGCCGACTACGTCGGCGCGCTGCTCGGCGGGCTCGCCTTCCCGTTCCTGCTGATCCCGGTCTTCGGCCAGCTCAAGGGCGCGCTGGTGGTCGGCGCGGTGAACGCGGTCGCCGGCCTGGCCCTGGTCTGCACGGTGTTCCGCGCCGAGCTGAGCCGGCGGGCCCGGCTCGTGCTGGGCGCCGGCTCCGTCGTGGTCGCCCTCTGCCTCGGGTACGCCTGGGTCACCGCCGCCGACTTCGAGGTGACCAGCCGCCAGCAGCTCTACCGGGACCCGGTGGTGCACGCCGAACGCTCCCGCTACCAGGAGATCGTGCTGACCCGGTCGGTGCGCGAGGTCGGCCACCCCGACACCGACCTGCGGCTGTTCCTCAACGGCGACCTCCAGTTCAGCTCGATCGACGAATACCGCTACCACGAGGCGCTCGTCCATCCGGCGATGCGCGGCCCGCGCGGTGAGGTGTTGGTCCTCGGTGCCGGCGACGGGCTCGCGGTCCGCGAGATCCTGCGTTACCCGGACGTGCGCCGGGTGACAGTGGTCGACCTCGACCCGGCGGTGGTGGCGCTGGCCCGCTCCGAGCCGCAGTTGCGGGCGCTCAACGGCGGCTCCCTCGACGACCCCCGGGTACGGGTGCTCAACACCGACGCGTTCGGCTGGCTGCGTACCGCCGCCGAACGCTTCGACGTGGTCGTCGCCGACCTGCCCGACCCGGACGAGACGGCCACCGCCAAGCTCTACACAGTCGAGTTCTACGCGCTGATCCGCTCGGTGCTCACCGAGGGCGGCCGGCTGGTGGTGCAGTCCGGGTCGCCGTACTTCGCGCCCAGGTCGTACTGGTCGATCGAGGCGTCGGTACGCGAGGCCGGCTTCGCCACCGTGCCTTACCACGTCGACGTGCCGTCGTTCGGCGACTGGGGGTTCGTGCTCGCCGCGCCGGGCGGCACCCCGCCGGTGCTGGAGCTGCCGGCCGACCCGCCCCGGCTGCGGTTCCTCGACCCGGCGGTGCTGCGGGCGGCGGCGGCCTTCCCCGCCGACCGGGCCCGCCTCGACGTGCCCGCCTCCACCCTGTTGCGGCCCAGGGTGCTCGACTACGCCCGCAGTGAGTGGCGCGGCTACTAGCCTCGGACAGGTGTCACCGTCGTCGCGCCGCCGGCTGCCACCGCGTGCGGTGGACGCGGCGGCGTACCTCCAGGCATTCGTGCTGTCCGGGGTGGCGACGGTGCTGGTCACCCGGGCCTTCCTGCGCGCCACCGGCTACCCGCAGCTCGGCGGCGGTGGTCTGCACATCGCGCACGTGCTCTGGGGTGGTCTGCTGATGACCGTCGGCCTGGGTGTGGCGCTGGTCTTCCTGGGCGGGGCCGCCCGGATGACCGGCGCGGTGCTCGCCGGGGTCGGCTTCGGGCTCTTCATCGACGAGGTCGGCAAGTTCGTCACCGCCGGCACCAACTACTTCTACCGACCGGCCGCCGGGATCATCTACGCCGTCTTCGCCCTGCTGGTGGTGATCACCCAGGCGCTGCGCGACCGGCTGCGCCTGACCCCGGGGGAACGGGTGGCGAACGCGTTGGACGTGATCGTCGGCGGGGTCGGCCGGGGGCTCACCGACCGGCGGCGGATCGCCACCCTGCGGCTGGTCCGGGGTGCCGGCCCGGAGGTCGAGTCGGCGGTGTCCGCGTTGCTCGACGTGGTGCCGCGCCGGGAACCGCCGCCGCAGCGGTTCTGGCAGCCCTGGGTGGCCCGACTGCGGGCCGCGCTGATCCGGCTGACCGCCCAGCGCTGGGTGGTCCTGCTGGTGGTGGCCTACCTGGTCGTCGAGCCGGTGGCGACGGTGGTCGGGGTGGTGACCGAGGGGGTGGCCGGCGAGCTGGACCAGGCCGGGGAGTGGGGCGCGGTGCTCGGGGTGTCCGCCTCGGCGCTGGTCGCCGCCGTGCTGAGCATCCGCGCGGCGTTCCTGCTCCGCCACGACCGGCGGGCCGCGTTCCGGCTGTTCAAGCTGGCCCTCCTGGTCGACCTGCTGTTCGGGCAGATCTTCAACTTCACGGTCAACCAGTTCGACGCGGTGACCGGGCTCGCGGTGGACCTGCTCCTGCTCGCCGTGGTGACCGCCGAACACCGTCGACTGGTCCGCGAGTCGTGACCGGGCGAGCAGGCGGACTGATCCGGTTCGGTCGCGGACCGGTGCCCGGCGCGGTGATGATTCGGCAGGTCGATCATCGGGTACGGCTCCGTCGTACCCGGTGCGACGGGACTGCGGACGTTACCGTGGTGCGGTGATCTAGGAAGGAGAATCATGGTCGATTCCCACAGCACGCCCGCCCGGACCCGCCCGGGTCTGGTGACACTCTCCAGCTATCTGCTGATGTTGTTCGCGGCGCTCCAACTGATCGGGTTGATCCTCACCCTGTCGATCAGCGGCAAGCTCCGCCAGGCGTTCGAGGACGCGTTCCAGGGGACCGCGAGCGAGGTCGAGGGGCTCGGCACCGCCGTGGTGGTCTTCGCCGTCGGCGCGTCCGCGGTCCTGCTGCTGATCGCGATCGCCCTCGTCGTCCTGGCGATCTTCAACAACCGGGGCAAGAACGGCAGCCGGATCGCCACCTGGGTGGTCGGCGGCATCATGGTCTGCTGCGTCGGCGGCGGACTGGTCAACGGTGCCGCGGGCTTCAGCGGTTCCGCCGGCTCCACCTCCGGCGACGCGCCGAGCGCCGAGGAGTTGGAGCGCAGCATGAACGCCGTGCTGCCCTCCTGGTACAACCCGGTGAGCACCCTGCTCGGCGTGCTCAGCCTGCTCGCCCTGCTGGCGGCGCTTATCCTGCTCGCCCTGCCGAAGTCCAACGAGTTCTTCCGCAAGCCCAAGACGGGTGGTTGGGAGCCGCCGGTTCCCGGTGCCGCCTACCCGGCCGCCCCGGGTTACCCGGCGACCCCGGGTTACCCGGCCACGCCCGGCTACCCGCAGGCCGGTGCCCCCGGCCAGTCGTCGGCCCCGGGTCAGCCCGGTCCGTCGTCGGCGTCCACCCCTGGCGTGCCGGACCAGCCGCAGCCGTCCGACGGCTCGTCCTGGCAGCCGCCGTCGGGTGGGGAGCCGGACCGGCCCGCCGGAGGCAGCGGACCGGACGACCCGCAGCGCCCCGCCGGCAGTTGACGGGCGCGTAACGGCGACATCGACGATTCCCTCCGAGTAGGTTGCTCACCGACGCCTACCGGAGGGAATCGTCGTGTCGTACCCGGATCAGGTGCCGGTTCGCCGGCCGGTCGCCGTCACCACGGCGGCGGCGCTGCTCGGGCTGATGGCGCTCGTCGCCGGGGTCTACGCCGTGACCACCCTGCTCGCCCTGGGCGGCACGATCGACAGGTTCCGGGCCGCCGCCACCGGCACCGCCGCCGACCCGGGCGACGTCGACGGCGTGGTCCGGCTGCTGAGGCTCGGCACGATCGGCGCGGCGATGTTGACGGTGCTGGTGGGGTTGCTGCTGGTCGGCCTGGCCGGTGGGCTGCTCGCCCGACGGCGGGCGGCCAGGATCGGCGTCTGGGTGGTCTGCGGGCTGGGCCTGCTCGCCGGTGGGTGCGCACTTGTCACACTTGTCGGTCAGCGGGCCAGGCCGCTGCGGCTGGGCGTCGGTGACCGGGGCGTGGCCGACCTGTTCGGCACCCTCGGCGACGCCTACCCGTCCTGGTGGGTCCCGGCGAACGCGGGGGTCTCGGCGGGCCAGGCCCTCGGCTACCTGGTGGTGGCCGCGCTGCTGGCCCTGCCGCCGGCGAACGCCTGGTTCGCCCGCCGCAGAGCTGAGGAGCAACAGTGACCGCCGACCGAACGGCTGCGGGCCGCGCCGCGTTGATCACCGGTGCCACCGCCGGGATCGGCGAGTCGTTCGCCCGGCACCTCGCCGCCGAGGGCTGGGAGCTGATCCTGGTGGCCCGGGACGCCGCCCGGCTCGACGCGACCGCCGCCGAGCTGACCGGCCGGTACGGCAACCGGGTGGAGACCCTTGCGGCCGATCTGTCCACCGACGACGGTAGTGCCCGGGTGGAACGGCGGCTCGCCACCGGCGACCCGGTGCACCTGCTGGTCAACAATGCGGGAACCAGCCTCAGCCGGCCGTTTCTGCGCTCCACCGTCGCGGACGAGACCCGATTGCTCCGGCTGAATGTGCACGCGGTGATGCGGCTTACTCTTGCGGCCCTCGGACCCATGACCAGCCGCGGCGATGGGACAGTGATAAATGTCTCTTCGGTCGCCGGGTTCGGCCCGGTGATGCCGGGCTCCACCTATCCGGCCAGCAAGGCCTGGGTCACCAGTTTCAGCGAGTCGATCGGGGAATCGGTACGCGCGTCGGGCGTGCACGTGATGGCGCTCTGCCCCGGCTACACCCGTACCGGCTATCACGAACGCACCGGCATCGACATGTCCGGCATGCCGGGGTGGATCTGGCTGCGGGCCGACGACGTGGTCGCCGAGGCCCTACGTGACCTGCGGAAAGGCAAGACCGTAAGCGTTCCCGACTGGAAGTACAAGCTGGCCGTGGCGAGCCTGCGGCACATACCGCGACGGCTGTTGCGCGGTGCGTTCCGGGACCGGCGGGGACGGGTCGATCCGACCGGGGGATGACTGTTCGTCGGTGCCGGACCGTGCCCGGACGGCCTGACATCGAACCACAACTCTGCCGGTGCGGTCGCGCAGCGTAGCGGTCCATCGCCAGTCATCGGTCGCTCGTGTGGTCGATCCGGGTGGGGCGCACACACGACGCACAGACTTGCGCAGTACCCTCTATCGCCATGGGGGACCACGACGACCTGCGTAAATTCATCACTGACCTGGCTGTGGTCCATGGCCGGGTCGTGCTCTCCTCGGGGCGGGAGGCGGAGTGGTACGTCGATCTGCGTCGCGTGACTCTCCATCACCGGGCCGCTCCCCTGGTGGGTCGGGTGATGCGCGAGCTGACCGCCGACTGGAATTACGACGCGGTCGGTGGGTTGACCCTGGGTGCCGATCCGATCGGCATCTCGATGTTGCACGCCGCCGCGGAGACCGACCGCCCCCTGGACGCCTTCGTCGTCCGCAAGGCCGGCAAGGCGCATGGTCTCCAACGGCGGATCGAGGGTCCTGAGGTGGCCGGCCGGCGGGTACTGGCGGTGGAGGACACCTCGACGACGGGCGGCAGTGTGTTGACGGCCGTCGAAGCACTACGCGAGGCCGGGGCGGAGGTCGTGGGCGTGGCGGTTGTCGTCGATCGCGGCGCCGGCGACGTGGTACGAGCCGCCGGACTGCCGTATCGGGCGGCCTATACGTTGGCTGACCTCGGCCTTGTGGCGTGAAAATTTGCCGATTCGGATCTGCTGATATGCAGGCGGATCGATGCTGCTGGTGGAAGGATGGAATACGTGGGAACTGCGTTGGCTGAAATGACCATGCCTCAGATCTCGCCGCTTGCCGGCGAGCCGATCGAACGTGCCGACGCCGAGCGGCTGGCGGGGGTCCTCAAGGCCCTTGCCGACCCCGCCCGGCTGCGGCTGCTCAGCCTGATCCAGTCGGCGCCCGAGGGCGAAGCGTGCGTGTGTGACCTCACCGCGCCGCTCGGCCTCTCGCAGCCGACGGTCAGCCACCACCTCCGCATCCTCACCGAGGCCGGCTTGCTGGAGCGGGAGAAGCGTGGTGTGTGGGCCTACTACCGGCTGGTGCCGTCGGCGATCGCCACGATCGCCGACCTCCTCACGCCGCCGCGCAAGCGGGCCACCAAGAAGGCCCGCTGACTGCACCCGTCGTCCCGGCCAGGGGCGACGTCCGATGGCGTACCAGGGGTGGCGTCATCGGGTGGTGACGGTTGTCCGTCACCGGTCAGTTCGCTGATCCACCACCGTGCCCGCGGTGGCGTACGTGTACGCGTACGGCCGGTCCTCTCCCCGAGGACCGGCCGTTCGTCGTCCGCCGGTCAGCGGCCCTGACCGTGCTCCGGGTACCGCCCACCGTCCTGCGGCGGGGACTGACCGTAGGTCTGCGGTGGGAACTGCTGGTCGTGCGGCTGCCGGGGCTGGTCGTGGTGGTGGTGCTCGACGGTGTCCCGGACGGCCTCCACCGCCCCCACCGCGCTCGCGGCGGCGACCACGGCGACTGCCTCACCGCGCCGACGCGCCTTCCGGTCGCGGAGGAACTCGAAGAAGATCGGCAGCACCGAGATCAGGATGATCAGCGCGACCACCGGCAGGATGTACCTGTCGATCTTGTCGCCGATGGCGTTGTAGATCTGGTCGGCGAGCAGGTAGCCGATCAGCAGGATGCCGTCCACCCAGAGGATCGCGCCGACGACGTTCCAGAGGAAGAACTGCTTCGCCGGCATCCCGAGCGCACCCGCCACCGGGTTGAGGAACGTCCGCACGATCGGGATGAACCGGGCCAGCACCACGGCCTTGGCCGGGCCGAACTTCTGGAAGTAGAACTCCGCCTTCTCCACGTACTCCTTCTTGAAGAGCCGGGAGTTGGGGCGCTCGAACATCCGCCGGCCGTAGCGGGCACCGAGCCAGTGCCCGAGCTGGGCGCCGGCGATCGCGCAGAGCGGCCCACCGATCAGCAGTCCGACCAGGGAGAGCCGGGTGCCGCTGCCGAAGATCGCGTCGGCCACCGGCGAGGCGGCGACCCCGGCCAGGAAGAGCAGCGAGTCACCGGGGAAGAAGAACCCCACCAGCAGCCCGGTCTCGGCGAAGAGGATCACCCACACGCCGACCAGACCGAAGGTCTGGAGCAGATCCTTAGGGTCGAGCGGATTCAGCGCGACCGTCTCGGTCATCATCCGGGTCTTCTCACCTGTGTCCACGGCCACACACCATACCGAGCCCGCGAAGGGGCCGGTCGCGGCACTCGTCCCTTCGGCCGGGATCTCACCCCCCGGACGTGGAGGCAGTCGTGGCGTAGCGTACGGAACAACTCGGGCGGTCACCGCCCCGCTACGGCGGGCAGCGAGCCGAATGGGCCGAACGATTGGCGACTCCACCGCAACGGCCACGGTCTGCCGTGCCGTGTGGACGCAGTGGGGTGTCGCCGACCGTCAGAGCCGGGGGTCGACCGGCTCCGACTCGCAGGCGAGGATGGCGAAGACCAGCTCGTGCCGCCGCCACAGCGGGACATCGGCGGCGTACGCGTCCAGGGCGGCCAGGCCGAGCGCGTGCTCGCGCAGCGCCAGGCCCCGCTTGCGCCCCAACGAGCGGCGACGCAGCGCGGTGAGCTGGGCGGGTTCGGTGTACCCGGGGCCGTAGATGATCCGCAGGTACTCCCGGCCCCGGCACTTGATGCCCGGCTGGAGCAGCGAGCCCCGTGCCGACCGGGCCGCCGGGCCGGCGTACGGCTTGACCACCATCCCCTCGCCGCCGTCCCCGGTCAGCGCCAGCCACCAGTCGGTGGCCGCCGCCACCGCTGCCGCGTCGGCCAGCTCCACCACCTGCCGTCGGGTCGGGGTGAAGAACTCCGGGTCGGCCGCGCAGAGCCGGTCGGCCAGCGCCAGGTGCCAGCCGTGTTCCCGGTCGGTGAAGGTCACCTTCGCCCCGGCCAGCACCGCGAACGGCGCCAGCGTCACCCCGCGCAACCCCTCGGTGGGTGCCACGTACGCCCGGTAGGCCGCCGAGTAGCCCTCGACCTCCGCCCGGCGGGCCGTCATCCGGTCCCGCAGCGCGTCCACCGGCAGCCCCCGGGCCGCCGCCGCGTCCAGCGCGGCGAGCGCCGCCGGCAACGCCGCCCGCCCGGCCGCGCCGACGCTGGCGTACTGCTCGCGGATCAGCCCACCCGCCTTCGCCGACCAGGGCAGCAGCTCACAGTCCAGCAGCAGCCGGTCGGTGCCCAGCTCGTCCCACAGGCCGGCCGTGCCGACCGCCGCCCGGACCCGGTCCAGCAGCTCGCCGTCCAGCGGCGACCCGAAGAACGGCCGGCCGGTACGGGTGTGCACCACCCCGCCGCCGAACGCGCCGGGTTCCTGCTCGACGAGCACCACCGCCCGGGAACCCATGTGCTTCTCCTCGCACACCACCCGCTCCACACCGGCCGCCCGGTAGTCGTCGAACGCCTGCGTCGGGTGCTCCAGGAACCCCTCCACCGTCGACGTCGAGCAGGGTGCCATCGTCGGCGGCAACCAGACCAGCCGGCCCGGGTCCACCGCGAACCGGCTCATCACCTCCAGCGCGGCGGCGGCGTTCTCCGCCGGCACGGTCAGCGTCCCGTAGGCGTGTTCCAGGTGCCGACGCCCGGTCACGTCGGCCAGGTCGAGCACGGTGTCCGGGCGGGCCGGCGGGCTGACCAGAGGCCGGGCCGGGGCGTACCACTCCCGCTGGGCGGCGACCGAGACCAGCTCCTTCTCCGGGTAGCGCAGCGCGGTGAGCTGCCCGCCGAAGACGCAACCGGTGTCGACGCAGATGGTGTTGTTCACCCACTCCGGCACCGGGGTCGGGGTGTGCCCGTAGACGACCATTGCCGAGCCCCGGTAGTCGCGTGCCCACGGGTAGCGCACCGGCAGGCCGTACTCGTCGGTCTCGCCGGTGGTCTCGCCCCAGAGCGCGAACGAGCGGACCCGGCCCGACGCGCGGCCGTGGTAGGCCTCCTTCAGCCCGGCGTGTGCCACCACCAGCCGGCCGCCGTCCAGCACGAAGTGGCTGACCAGGCCGTCGATGAAGGTCGCCGCCCCGGTCACGAACGCCGGGTCCTCGGCGTCGAGCTGCGCCATCGTCTCGGCCAGGCCGTGGGTGAGCTTGACGTCCTGACCACGCAGCTTGCGCAGCAACTTGTGCTCGTGGTTGCCCGGCACGCAGATCGCGTGCCCGGCCGCCACCATGCCCATCACCAGGCGCAGCACGCCGGGGGAGTCCGGGCCGCGGTCCACCAGGTCACCCACGAAGACGGCGGTACGACCAGCCGGGTGCGCCGCGTCCACCGGGCGACCCGCGTCGTCGCGGTGCAGCAGGTAACCCAGCCGCGTCAGCAGCGACTCCAGCTCCTGGCGGCAACCGTGTACGTCACCGACGATGTCGAACGGCCCGGTCAGCTCCCGCCGGTCGTTGTGGAGCCTGTCGAGGCGAACCTGCGCCGCGTCGATCTCCTCGACCCCGCGCAGCACGTGCACCCTGCGGAACCCCTCCCGGTCCAACTGCCCGTACGACCGGCGCAGGTCGCGCTGCATCCGGGCCAGCACCTGCCGGCCGTGCGTCCGGTCGGCGCGGGCCTGGGTCCGCTCCCAGGCCAGCGTCTCCGGCACGGCCAGCACGATCGCCACCGGCAGCACGTCGTGCTCGCGGGCCACCTTGACCAGACCGGCGCGGGCGTGCGGCTGGAGGTTCGTCGCGTCTACCACGGTGAGCCGGCCCCGCCGCAGCCGGACCCCCGCCACGTGGTGCAGTGCCCCGAACGCGTCGGCCGAGGCGGACTGGTCGTTCTCGTCGTCGGCGACCATCGCCCGGAACGCGTCCGAGGCGAGCACCTGGCTGGGCGCGAAGTGCCGGGCGGCGAAGGTGGACTTGCCCGAGCCGGAGACGCCGACCAGCGCCACCAGGGCGAGTTCGGGAATGTCGAGGATGGTCATCGGGCTACCTCCCGGGTGCCCGTCCCGACGGTCGTTCCCGTCCCCACGGTGCGGAACACGGCAAGCTGGGTGGGTGGGCCCACCTCGGGGTCGTCGTCACCGACGCCCCGGATCTCGGCCACATAGCCGTACGCCGCCGCGACCCGGTCGACCCAGTCGGCGAACTCGACCCGGGTCCATTCGAAACGGTGGTCGGGGTGCCGGAACCGGCCCGCTCCCAGCCCTTCGTAGCGGACGTTGTGCTCGGCGTTCGGTGTGGTCACCACGACGGTGGCGGGCCGGGCTTGGCCGAATACGGCATCCTCCAGCGCCGGTAGGCGTGGCGGGTCGACATGCTCGATCACCTCCATCAGGACCCCCGCGTCGTACCCGCGTAGCCGGTCGTCCCGATACGTCAGGGCGGACTGCCACAATCGGACCCGGTCCCGTTGCCGATCCGGCAGCCGGTCCAGCCGCAGTCGACGGGCTGCGAGCGTCAGCGCCTGGGTGGACACGTCGGTGCCGACGATCTCCGTGTAGCGCCGGTCGCCGATCAGGGCGGACAGCAGCGCACCGGGTCCGCAGCCGAGGTCCAACACCCGGGTCGCCCCGCTGGCCGTGAGCGCGGCGAGCACCGCCTCCCGGCGGCGCAGCGCCAGCGACGGCTGGCGAGGGGCCTGTTCGCGTTCGGCTTCGGTAACGCTGTCGGCGGGTGGCTCGTCGGCCAGCTGCTGCGCGGCGAGGCGAGCCATGGCCTCCCCGGCCAGGGCTCGTTGGTGGGCCAGGTAGCGGCGGACGATGACGGCCCGCTCCGGGTGGTCGGCGAGCCAGCCGGCACCCGCTCGGAGCAGCTTGTCGATCTCGTCCGGGGCGACCCAGTAGTGCTTCGCGTCGTCGAGGACCGGCAGCAGCACGTACAGGTGGTTGAGGGCGTCGGCGAGCCGTACCGTGCCGGTGAGGGTCAGATCGACGTAGCGGCTGTCGCCCCACTGCGGGTGCGTGTCGTCGAGTGGAATCGGGGCGGCCGTCACCGCCCAGCCCAGCGGGGCGAACATCCGGGCGGCCAGGTCGGCACCGCCCCGGCAGCGCAGCACCGGCACCCGCAGCTGGAGCGGGATCGGCGCGGCGGCCAGCTCCGGCCGGTCCCGGGACTCGCCGCGCAGGGCCGAGCGGAACACCTTGGCCAGCGCGGAGGAGAGCAGGCTCGACGCGGCGTACGGCCGGTCGTTGACGTACTGGCCGAGGCTGAAGCTCTCCGGGGCGCGGCCCCTGCCCCGGCCCTCGCCGGTCAGCCGCAGCGGGTCGACGTCGACCAGCAGGGCGGCTGTGCAGTGCTGCTCGTCGGCCTCGGGATAGAACACGTGCGCCGCGCCGACCGGCAACTCGAAGGAGTGGAGCCGGTCGGGATGCTTGACCAGCAGGTATCCGAGGTCGGTGGCGGGCCGGTGCGTCGTGGTGAGGGTGAGTAGCACGGCCCCAGGGTGCCAGGGCCGTCGATCCTCCGTCGTCCCGTTTACGTCCCGCCGTGGCCCACGACGCGGGCCCCGCCGAGCCCGCTGCGGGCCCGGCGGGGCAGGCCGGTCAGGCGACGAAGCGGGTCCGTCGGTGCCTGGACATCAGGTAGCCGCCGCCACCGACCACGAGCAGCAGCGCACCGAGAGCGGCGAACAGGGAGGTCGGCACGCCGGTGACCGGCAGGCCACCGTCGTCACCGGCACCCTGGCCGCTGGCCGGGTTGACCGTGAGCCAGGCCCGGTCGTTGGCCGGCCTGAGGTCATCGGCGAAGCCAACGCTGCCCGGGCACTCGCACGGTGCGTTGACGTGTACGGCCCCCCGGGCGTTCGGGACGACCCTGTCGATGCGTAGCCGGAAGTCCATGGTGTAGCTCTTGCCGTTCAGCAGGAGCATGCCCGAGCTGCACTGGTAGGTGCGGGTGCCCCGCCGCAACCCGCAGTTGTCCGGGACCTCGGTGGCGGTGGTGCCCGGTGGCAGTTCGACGACCGTGTGGGTGGCGGCCTCGTAGTCGCCGTTCACCCTGTCGAGCGTGGCCGGGCCGTTGTTCCGGAAGCCGACGGTCGCCGTGACGACGGCGCCGGCCCCGCCCTGCACCGTGTCGCCGACCGCCACGAGGTCGGTGCCGTTCCTGCCGGTGATCTTGATGGACCACGAGGTGTAGTTGTTGCCCGGACCGACGTCGGTCTGGTCGGCGTGCCGCGACTGCGTCGAGGCGTCGGTCAGGGCCAGTCTCGGGCCGCTGCCGGGGATGGCCGCCCGGGCACCGGCCTCCTTCTGCACCCGGTACAGGTCCTCGAAGTCGGCCCTGGTCATGAAGTAGGCCGAGGCGGACTGGGTGCTCGGCGCATAGGTGTCCTTGCCGAGCCGGAGGTCCAACGTGGTCGCGAGCCGCCCGCCCGCCGGGATCTCCTCGTCGAACTGGCAGGAGAACAGGCGATCATCGTTGTAGAGGCAGTTGCTGAACCGGCCCGGGGCCAGGACGGCGTAGGGGAGGTCGAAGACAGCCGCGAAGCCCGCCACGGCCTTGTCGCCGACGTTCGCCACGACCAGTGGCACTGCGACCTTCCCGCCGGGCGGGGTGGAGTGGCTGGTGTCCGGGCCGCCGGCCAGGTCGACGCCCTCACCGACGCGGATCCGGGAGGTGTAACTGCCCCGTCGCTGGCCGGCCACGAGGAGGTCGACCTTGACGTCGCCCGAGTCGCCGACCATCGCCTCGTCGGTGGCGGTGATGCGTACCGGTTCGGTGCCGCTCCGGTAGATCCCGCTGCCGGGTAGTCCCTCGGTGATGTCGATGCCGTCGGGCTCCTTGCAGACCAGGACGCCCGGCTCCGGGGCCGTGCAGTCCATGGCCCGCTCGGCGGCGACGGTGATCTTGCCGGCGAGAGAGCGGTAGTCGTACCGCACGGAGACGTCGGAGAGCGCGGTCGGTCGGTCGGCGTACAGGATCAGGACGCGGGAGGCGCCCGGGGAGCGGGGCGCGAGGGTGGTGTCCTGGAAATAGGGCCGGATCTCGACCGTGGGCGCGGCGAGGGCCGGGGTGGCGGTGCCGGTGAGGAACACGCCTGCGACGCCGATCCAGGCCAGCCAGCGCCGATGCGAACGCTCGATCATGGGGTCCTCCCAGTGGGGGTGGGCCCACGCAGCTTAGAGGTACCTCACGGTTTTTGGGTCACTCTGCTGAGTGATCGGCGTGCCCGTCCCTCAGCGATAGTCGTCCTCGTCGGCGGTGACCACCCGGGCCTGCTCCATCGCGTCCCAGTCGGCGACCTCCAGGCCCCGGTGCGGCTCGGCGTCGGTCTCGTCCGGGCCGATCACGGCGGCCTGCTCGACCGCGTCGGCCGGCTCGGCCTCCGGGTCGCGCTCCTCCGGGTCGAGGTGGTCGCTCGGGGTGAAGTCCTCGTCGGGCTGACCCATCGTCCCTCCCTGGTTTCCGGTGGCCTGTCCACCCCACCGTACGGGCTGGTGGCGCAGGTCGCCCGGTGGGCGCGGGAACGCGGGAACGTCCCACCGGGAACGCCGGCCGGTGTCAGGATGGGTCGGTGGGTTTCCTGATCCGGTTGGTGATCACGGCGATCGCGCTGTGGGTCACCACGCTGATCGTGCCCGGGGTCGACGTCACCGGCCGCAACGGCGCGAACACCGCCCTCACCCTGCTCGTGGTGGCGCTGATCTTCGGTGTCGTCAACGCGGTCCTCAAGCCGGTGATCAAGGTGGTCGGGTGCGTGTTCTACCTGCTCACCCTCGGGTTGTTCGCGCTGGTGGTGAACGCGTTGCTGTTCCTGCTGACCGATCGGCTCGCGCGCGCCCTCGACCTGCCGTTCCGGGTGGACGGTTTCTGGGCCGCCTTCTGGGGGGCCATCGTGATGGCCGTGGTGACCTGGTTGATCAGCATCGCCGTGCCGGACCGTCGGGAGATCCGGTGAGGCCGACGGGTGGACGGTCGCCGGGGCGGTGGTGCCCGCCGTCGCCTCCTGCGGGATACTGCCGACGGTGGACAGCGCGGTCCGGCGCACCGATGGAAGTCAGCGGCCAGCGCGGCCGAGAGCGGTAACTAAGGAGCTTTTCACATGCCCATCGCTTCCCCCGAGGCTTACGCGGAGATGCTGGACCGGGCCAAGGCCGGCCGGTACGCGTACCCCGCGATCAACGTGACCTCGTCGCAGACCCTGAACGCTGCGCTGAAGGGCTTCGCCGACGCGGAGAGCGACGGCATCATCCAGGTCTCCACCGGTGGTGCCGAGTACCTGTCCGGCCCGTCCGTCAAGGACATGGTGACCGGTGCGGTGGCGTTCGCCGCGTACGCGCACGAGGTGGCCAAGAAGTACCCGGTCAACGTCGCGCTGCACACCGACCACTGCCCGAAGGACAAGCTGGACGGGTTCGTCCGGCCGCTGATGGCCATCTCCCAGGAGCGGGTGCGCAACGGCCAGGAGCCGCTGTTCCAGTCGCACATGTGGGACGGCTCGGCCGTGCCGGTGGCGGAGAACCTGGAGATCGCCGCCCAGCTCCTCGACGAGGCCGCCAAGGGCAAGATCGTCCTGGAGATCGAGGTCGGCGTCGTCGGTGGCGAGGAGGACGGCGTCGAGAACGCCATCAACGACAAGCTCTACACCACCGTCGAGGACGGCCTGGCCATGGTCGAGGCGCTGGGCCTGGGCGAGAAGGGCCGCTACATGGCGGCGCTGACCTTCGGCAACGTGCACGGCGTCTACAAGCCGGGCAACGTCAAGCTCCGCCCGGAGATCCTCAACCAGATCCAGGAGGCGGTCGGCGCCAAGTACGGCAAGGACAAGCCGCTCAGCCTGGTCTTCCACGGCGGCTCCGGCTCGCTGCTGGAGGAGATCCGGGAGGCGCTCGACTACGGCGTGGTGAAGATGAACATCGACACCGACACCCAGTACGCCTTCACCCGGCCGGTCGCGGACCACATGCTCCGCAACTACGACGGCGTACTCAAGATCGACGGCGAGGTCGGCAACAAGAAGCAGTACGACCCGCGTACCTGGGGCAAGCTGGCCGAGGCCGGTCTGGCCGCCCGGGTCGCCGAGGCGTGCGAGCACCTGCGCTCCACCGGCACCCGGATGAAGTGACCTTTCGTAGCCCGCCGACGGCCGGCCCCCGCACGGGGGCCGGCCGTCGGCGTCACGGCGGTGGCCGGGACGGGCGTCAGGCGGTCGCGGTGAGCACCCGGACGGCCTCGTGGACGTCGTCGGTGAGGTGGATGCTGGCGGACAGGTCACCGGCCGGCGACCCGGCGAACAGCGGCCGCAGCAACGACTCGATCGGCAGCTCCCGGGTCCAGTACGCCCGGTCCAGGAAGACGTACGCCCCGCTCGCCCCGTCCGTGCCGTAGTACGTCTTCGTCGCCGCCTGGAACACCTCCTGCACGGTGCCGGCCCGGCCGGGGGCGAAGACGATCCCGCCCCGGGCCAGCCGCAGGATGGTGTCCTCCCGGATGGCGTTCGAGAAGTACTTGGCGATCCGACCGGCGAACAGGTTCGCCGGCTCGTGGCCGTACAGCCAGGTGGGGATGGCCAGCCCGCCGGAGCGGGCCCAGTCCAGGCCGGGGCCGCGCTGCTGCGGCACGGCGGCGGCGTAGCGCTCGTGGACCGCCAGCGCGGTGGCCGTGTACCGGTCGTGGTCGGTGAAGTCGGGGGCCGCCGCCAGCAGGTCGATCGCGGTGTCCAGCTCCCGCGCCGGCCAGGCCGCCAGGAACGCCCCCAGGTTGGCCGCCTCCATCACCCCGGGGCCGCCACCTGTCACCACCAGTCGGTCGGCCCGTGCCAGCTCCCAGCCCAGCACCGCCGCCATCCGGTACGGCACGCTGCCGCGCGGCACCGCGTGCCCGCCCATAACCCCCACCACCGACTGCGGCCCGTGGGTGGACAGCCAGGTCCGGGTCGCGTCGGCCAGGGCGTTGTCCACCCCGTGGTCGTGCAGCCGCTGGCCGAGCGCCTCCTTCACGTCGGGCAGGGCCCCGCCGTGGGCGCGGAAGTGCTGGTAGACCCGGGTGTCGTACATCCCGGCGAAGCCGGCGTCGGCGAACCCCTCGGCCAGGTCGGCCGGGGTGTAGAGGTGGGCCGGCTGGGTCGGGTACGGCAGGCCGGAGAAGGGCGGCACGACGTTCGCCCCGCGCCGGACCAGGTCGGCCCCGACCTCCCGGCCGGCGAACCGGCAACCCACGAAGAGGGTGCCCGCCACCTCGGTGGCGGTCAGGTCGGGGACCGGATCGAGGTCGAGGCGGAGCCCCTGCACGGTCAACCCGGCGAGGCTGCCGGCGACCAGGTGCCTGTCGAACTCGGCCCGGGTCTCGATCTCGTCATGACTGGTGTCGTGCGGCGCGATGACGTCCGCGGGAGGTGGGGTCGGCACCCCGTCATCCTGCCCCCACCCCGCCACCGCCGCGCGGCGGCCGGGGCACCGACGACAGGAGCCCGGCGACCGAGGTCACCGGGCTCCTGCGTAACCGGTTCCTGGGGAGGCTCCGGACCAATAGTTGTAGTGGAAAATATCTTCGGGCGGCATGGGCCGCAGGGCCGGTACGGTCGGCCGAGGGTTCACCCGGTGGGGCCGAGGGTTCACCCGACAGGGTCCCGGGCGTGACGTAGACCTCCACCGTTCAGCCACCGTATGCACCCGACCCCCTCGCGCGGCGCAGGGCGAAGCGGGTTGAATGGGGCGATGCAGAACCTGTTGCCTGAGCCTCCGGCCACCCTCCTGCCCGTCCACGAAGAGGCGGACGCCGCTCTGGCCGCCGCCGCGGACAAGGGCACCGACGAGGCGTACGCCGAGGTCGCGGCCCGCTTTCCCACCCACAGCGCGGCCTGGGCGGCGCTGGCCACCCGAGCCCTGGACAGCGGCCAGGTGATCGCCGCGTACGCGTACGCCCGCACCGGCTACCACCGTGGCCTGGACCAGCTGCGGCGCAGCGGCTGGAAGGGGCACGGCCCGGTCCCGTGGTCGCACACCCCGAACCAGGGCTTCCTCCGCTGCCTGTACGTGCTGTCCCGGGCCGCCGGTGAGATCGGCGAGGCGGACGAGGCCGCCCGGTGCGCCCAGTTCCTCCGCGACTGCGACCCGGCGGCCGGAGACGCTCTCGCCAGCGCCTGACCTGCCGGTCGTCACCGGCCCGCCCCGAAGTCGTCCGGGGCGGGCCGGTGACGCCGGTTCCCGTCGTCGTGCTGCTGACCGGGCCGATCAGAGCCCCTCGGCCACCGCCGCGGCGATCTTCAGCCAGGCGTCCCGGGTGGCCGAGGAGAGCCCGCCGTAACGGATCGGCTCGCCGGTGTCGATCAGCCGCTCGTACGGCGCGAGCAGCACCGCCCTCGTCCGGGCGGCGAAGTGTTCCTGGATGGCCGGCAGGTCGATCTCCTTGCGGGACGGCGGCATCGACACCACAGTCACCGCCTGCCGGACGAGCCGGTGCCGACCGCTCTGCTCCAGGTGGTCGAGCATCCGGGCGGCCGTCTCGGCCGAGTCGTTACGGGCCGACATGGTGACCACCAACTGGTCGGTGGCGTCCATCGCGGCCTGCCAGTTCTGCGCCCGGACGTTGTTCCCGGTGTCCACGAAGATCAGCTTGTAGAACCGGCTCACCACCTCGCGGATCTCGGCGAACGCCGCCGCCGTCAGCATCTCGCCGCCGGTGGCCGACTCGTCCGAGGCGAGCACGTCGAACATCCCCTCGCCCTGCGAGCGGACGTACTGCGACAGGTCCCCGATCCGGCCGTGCGGCCCCTGGAACTGCCCGAGGTCACGCAGCATGTCCCGGACCGTACGGGAGTGGAAGTCCTGCTGCGCCCGCATGCCCAGGGTGCCCTGGGTCTCGTTGTTGTCCCAGGCCAGCACGTAGCCACCGCGCTTCTGCCCGAAGGTCATCGCGAGCAGCAGGATGGCCACGGTCTTGCCGGCCCCGCCCTTGGGATTGACCACTGTCACCTGGCGCAGCCCGCCGAAGTTGCGGCGCACCATCTCGATGTCCCGCTTCAACTCCTGCTCGTGCTGCCCCGGCGGGAGTTTCACCAGCCCGATCCGGTTGACCATGGCCCGTACGCCCATCGTGGCGATCGGCTCGGCCGGTCGGATCTGCCGGCGGCGGGCGAAGTCCTCGGCGGTCGGCGCGACCCCGCTCTCCGGCGACCAGCCCAGTTCCGGGTATCCGGTCAGGGCCGCGGGGTCGGGACTGGCCGGTGGGGTCGCCCCGACCGGGGCCGGCTGCTCCGGCCAGGAGGGTCGGTACCAACCCCCCGGTGACTGCTGCGGGGGCGGCACCGGTCCTGTCCCGCCCGTCGACTCCGGGCGGGTCGATCCGGGATCCACCGGCCCTGGTCCGGTCGGTGCCGAGGCGGTCGGGCCGGGTGCGGCGGGAAGTGCTGGTGGCGAGGTGGGCGGGAGCGGCGGCGGTGCGGTGGGTGCCGGGTAGGGGTGAACGGCGGCAGCGGGCACCACCTCGGCCCGGCGCGGACCTTCGGCTCTGCCGGGTTCATCGGCACCGCCCGAGAGCCGCTGGGGCGGCAGCGCCCACGGCGACTCGCCCCGGCCGGCGTGCGGTGCCGACACCGCCGCCACGCCCGTCGCATCCGACGTCGGATCCGGGCCGGTCCCGCGGATCCCGGGAGGTTCAGGCCCCGCCGAGGGTGGAGACCCCTCAAGATCCGACTCGGTCGGGTCGGTCCCGTCGGTCAGGCCGCTCCCGTGGCCCGGACGGGCCGGTGGGACAAAGTGAGCCAGGCCGTTCGGTGGGTTCGTGTGCGTCGCCTGACCAGGCCCGGGGGCAGGCCCGGCGGGTGGCGACGGTGGGCCGGCGAGCGACGGGTCCAGGGTGAACGGCAGATCGAGATCCAGCTGACCGTCGTACCCGGGCGGGGCCCAACCACCGTCGGGCGGCGTCGGGGTGACCTCCGCGGCGAGCGACGGGTACGCCGTCGGCGGGTACACCGGCGCGGGCTCGCCGGCCCAGTGCGGCACCGCATCGGCCGGGTCGGGCGGCCAGAGCGGTTCGATGTCCCGCTCCGGCACCGGCTGCTGGCCGGGCAGTCCTGCCCGGTCGGCGTTGTCGTCCACCACGGCTCCTCCCCCATTCCTCCCGCCGAGGATAGGCCGTCCCGGTCCCGTCACGCCGGGTGACGGACGCGGGTGGTGGTCAGCCCTGGTAGACCGCCCAGGCTCCGGGCTCGGTCCACCAGGACCGCTTGCGGCTCAGCTCACCCTCGACGCCGTCGTCGAGGAAGGGCACCCGTTCGTCGCGGGGGATCACGGCCACCGCCCGGCCCCGGGCCCGACGCACCTCGTACCGGATCTTCCTCTTCCTACCCAACGTGGAGCGGGCCGGCACGGGAACGGCCACCGCGACCTCCACCAGCCCGTCGGCCGGGTCGCCGGCGGTGAGCAGGGGCAGCGAGTCGAGGGTGGCGTACCCGCCGGCATTGCCGATCGCGCAGGCCAGGATCGGGTCGGTGCCGTCGGAGAGCACCGCGTCGTCCACCTCGACCCGGCCGCGCCAGTGCAGCGGCCGGCCCGCGTCGTCTGCCGCGCCGAGCAACGCGCCGTCCAGGGTCACCGAGCCGCCGTCGTTGCGCAGCAGGTCGAGTCGGCGTACGCCGCCGTCGAGCACCGCCGCCGCCACCGCCGCCGGTTCCCGGGGCAGACCGAGCTGCGCGACCAGGTCCCGGTGCGGGCCACCCCGGGCCGGATCGAGCGGGAGTACCCCGATCGGCGGCAGATCGGGCACCGTACGGTTGCCGGCCAGCTCGGCCGGGCGGCGGCTCGGCGGTGGGGCGTACCGGCGGACCAGCCGACGCACGACGGCGCGCAGCTGGGCGTCGCTGGCGGCGGCGACGACCAGCCGGACCTTGCTGTCCGGGTCGGGCCAGGTGAGGCCGTCGGGACGGGCCGGGGCGTCCAGCCGGGCCAGCACCTCGTCGACCTCGGCGTCGGAGTATGCGGTCACGGTCTCCACCCGGGCACCCCGGGCGGTCAGCTCGTCGGCACAGGCCAGCACCGGGACGCGCGGCGTCGCACAGCGCTCCCCGCCCGTGTTGGTCTGGCTGCCTGTGCTGGTCCGGTGGTCTCTGCTGGTCTGGCTGCCTGCGTCGGGCTGCGCGGCGGGCGGCTTCCCGGCGGGGTCGGAGGTGCCGCCGCAGCAGGCGTCGCCGCTTCCGCAGCCCCCACCTGGAGCGTCCCGCTCCGAGCCGAGGGTGAGCAGCACCACGTCGTACAAACCGGGCCTCCTGACCTCCGACGTGAACCCCTGCCGGCCACGCCGTCCCTACTTGTTAGCCTGACACCCCGGGCTCGCCAACCGGTCGCCACCTGGCACCCGAGCCTTCTGGAGGCGGAAAAGATGCCAGCGATCGTGCTCATCGGTGCTCAGTGGGGCGACGAGGGCAAGGGCAAGGTTACCGACCTGCTGGGTGAGCGGGTCGACTACGTCGTGCGCTACTCCGGCGGCAACAACGCCGGCCACACGGTGATCACCCCGGACGGGCAGAAGTACGCGCTGCACCTGATGCCGTCGGGGGCGCTCTCCCCGAGTGCCATGATCGTCATCGGCAACGGGGTGGTGGTCGATCCCAAGGTGCTGCTCGCCGAGATCGACGGGCTCGCCGAGCGCGGGGTGGACGTGTCCCGGTTGCGGATCTCCGGGGACGCGCACCTGATCATGCCGCACCACCGGGCGTTGGACCGGGTGGTGGAGCGCTACCTCGGCTCGGCCCGGATCGGCACCACCGGGCGCGGCATCGGCCCGGCCTACGGCGACAAGGTCGCCCGGATGGGCATCCGGCTCCAGGACCTGCTCGACCCGGGCATCCTGCGCAAGAAGCTGGAACTCGCGCTGCGCGAGAAGAACCAGCTGTTGTTCAAGGTCTACAACCGTAAGGCCATCGACGTCGACGAGACCGTCGAGGAATACCTGCGGTACGCGGAGCGGCTGCGGCCGTACATCGCGGAGACCCGGGTGATGCTCTGGGACGCCCTGGACCGGGGCGAGACGGTGCTGCTGGAGGGCGCCCAGGCCACCATGCTCGACATGGACCACGGCACGTACCCCTTCGTCACCTCGTCGAACCCGACGGCCGGTGGGGCGTGCGTGGGCGCGGGCATCCCGCCGACCGCGATCACCGGGGTCATCGCGGTGAGCAAGGCGTACACCACCCGGGTCGGGTCCGGCCCGTTCCCGACCGAGCTGTTCGACGACAACGGCCAGCACCTGCGTAAGGTCGGCCACGAGTACGGCACCACCACCGGCCGGGAACGCCGCTGCGGCTGGTTCGACGCCGTCGTCGCCCGGTACTCCTGCCGCCTCAACGGCGTCACCGACCTGGTCATCACCAAGCTGGACGTGCTCACCGGCCTGCCCAAGGTCCCGCTCTGCATCGGGTACGAGATCAACGGCGAACGCTTCGACGACATGCCGATGACGCAGACCGACTTCCACCACGCCACCCCGATCTACGAAGAGCACGACGGTTGGTGGGAGGACATCAGCAAGGCGCGCACCGAGGACGAGCTGCCGGAGAACGCCCGCCGCTACATCGCCCGAATCGAAGAGATCACCGGCACCCGCGTCAGCGTCGTAGGCGTAGGCCCCGGCCGCGAAGAAAACGTGATCCGCCACCCCCTCCTCCCCTAACCCCCCACCCCCACCC